>CASFOW010000034.1 GCA_949296705.1 uncultured bacterium | reverse complement strand
GTTGATCAAGCTTCGACAGAAACCTCTATTTCTCATTTAGCAACTAGTGAATATTCCGGATTTGTTTTTTATGACACCGTAATGATTGATGGTACTGGTAATAAATGGACAGATGTTAATACAGGATTAAAAGAAAAAATGCCTATTAATGGTGTTACTGATGTTAGTAGTGGAAATCGCGGAAATGGGTATGCTAGAATTACTTTCTATGATTAGTTTTATAAATTTAAAAATATTTTACTGTGAATGATAGATTATATTTTTTCGGAGTAATAGTAATTCGTCAATCTATTCGTAACAGAAACATATTGCCTTTTTTCATCGAGTTTTTTTCTTGCTAAACTTACCCAGAGAGTGTATGCTATAAATATAAGAATTAATAGTAAAATATTACCCATAGATTATTATTTTTTTAAACAGGAGATTTAGTTAAATAATGAGAAAATTTAATTTCAAATACGTAATTTTATTGATAGTATTTTTCTTTTTTTGTTTCTTTAGAAATACTTATTCATATTTTAAATTATCAAAAGAGCTATCAGATGCGGTAATTTTAGAAACTGTAACGCTCAGTTGTAATCTTACCTCATCTAGTTTTTCCAATAATCAGATTTTATTATCTCCTAATTCAAAGCAGACTATTACTCTTTTGGTATCTAGTCAAAATGTTAAGGAAACGATGTATAAATTGTATTATGAAGTTTTAGAAGGATTAACAGCTGAAGAGAAGGAAAATGTTTATATCGTATGTGATAGTGATATTAGTCAAGATTTAACGATTGGCTCTATTAATAGTGGTGCGAATAAAAGTGTAACAGTTACTTTAGAGAATAGAAATGATATACCCATTACGATTACTCTAGGATGTGAAAGTGGCCTTGTAGGTAGAGAATTAGTATTGGAACAAGGAGACTTTATTCCGATAGTGAAGAATTTTTCTTATACAGGTAATATGCAAAGTTATACTACTTTATTAAGTGGCACTTATCAAATTGAATTATGGGGCGCATCTGGTGGTGATATTGCTAGTCATAGAGGAGGACTAGGTGGTTATACAAGTGGATATATTGAATTAACTTCAGATCAAAATCTATATTTCTATGTAGGAGGTCAAGGTCAAAATAGTAGTATTGGTGGTTGGAATGGTGGTCAATCACTAACTGCCACGCAAATAACAGTAGGTTCATCAGGTGGTGGAGCGACGGATGTTAGAGTTGTTAGTGGTAATTGGAATGATTTTGCTAGTTTAAAGTCTCGTATCATGGTATCTGGTGGCGGAGGTGGAGCTAACTATCGTAACGCAACAGCTGATACAGATTTAATTTATTATGGAGAAGGAGATGGCGGAGCTGGAGGATGCTTGAACGGTGATGAAAACAACTGCGCGGGAACTACAGAGAATTATCAAACTGTAAATGGTTATGTTAGCTATAATAGTCATTACATCGGAACAGGGGGAACACAAATTTTAGCAGGTGCACAATTAGAATATAATCAGTACAATCAGCTACTTAATTCAAGAATTATAAATGGTTTCGGAGTTTATGGCGATGAGACTGACAATACTGGGCCAATCCAAAGCGGAGCTGGTGGCGGTTGGTATAATGGTGGAAATGGTAGCCATGGTGGAGCTGGAGGTGGTTCTTCTTATATTTCTGGACATCCAGGTTGCTTAGCCGTTGATCAAGCTTCGACAGAAACCTCTATTTCTCATTTAGCAACTAGTGAATATTCCGGATTTGTTTTTTATGACACCGTAATG
>CASFOW010000033.1 GCA_949296705.1 uncultured bacterium | reverse complement strand
TGTTTAGTAATAAATTTGTTTTTCAATTTAATTATACTAAATTTGGAACGGTTTTTCCTTATTTTTAAAGCAAAAAGATGAATTCTTTTCCACAGGATTCATCTTTTTTATTAACCATTTAAAATTTTACCGGAACTTAAAGAACTGGAAAATAAAAAGAAAAAAAATAGCAAAAAGAAAAAGAGATTAATCTCTTTTTCTACATCATATTTTCAATACTTTTCTCTACATCTCTACTCATTTTTTTCATATCTTTTTTCATGTCAGATGCACATTCAGGACAAAACTTCTTATAAGCACACCATGCACCATAACCGCATAAGGCTAGTCCTAGTACTACGCCACCTACGACACCAGTTTTTTTCATTTTATCACCTCTTAATCAAAAATATGATCAGTATATTTCTATACCATTTATAGATTGTGTTAATTTTTCTAATTTTATTCATGAATATTTTGAATTAAAAATTTTTTTAATGAAGTATTTCTAATATCAACATCATTATTTTGAATTGCCATACATAAAGCATCAATTTCCCCTACTAAATATAGTTTCTTTTTGGCTCTTGTTACTGCGGTATAAATTAGTTTTCGATAAAGCATTTTTCCATATCCTTTAACAATTGGAATAACGACACTATCAAACTCACTACCTTGACTTTTATGAATACTAATTGCATAAGCATGTTTAAACTTATTAAAATTACTAGCTGTATAATGAACTTTGTTTCCATCGAAATTAATCCATATTTCTTTTTTACTACCAGTAATTCGTATTTCTTCGATTATACCAATATCTCCATTAAATACATTTTCATCGGGCATATTCGATAACTGAATCACTTTATCATTTTCCCGAAACAAAACATCATTAATTAAAATTTCTTTTTTTTCTATACTTTTTGGATTAAAGACTTCTTGTAATACAATATTTAGTTGATCAATTCCATTTACGGTCTTATACATAGGCGCAAGGACTTGAAAATTCATTAGCTTATCTTGATATAAAGAAGCAATTTTTACTACTTTTTCTTTTACTTTAAGTGGTGGGACTGGATCAAATAATAGATCTTCTTGAAGGTTAAAAATCCCCTCATCTAAACAATCGTCTTTAATCTGATAAGCAAGAGTAATAATATTAGAACCTGATGATTGACGATATAGTTGTTTTAATTCAACCATATGAATCATCTTACTGTCAATCATATCCTTTAGTAATTGGCCAGGCCCAACACTAGGAAGCTGATGGTAATCTCCCACTAAAATTATTTTGGTATCATAGCGAAGCCCTTTCAACAAATGATCAAAAAGATAGGTATCTACCATACTAAACTCATCTATAATTACTAACTTAGCATCACTTTTATTATACTCATTTACTGCAAAATAATCTCCTTCTTTATTCCACTTTAAAAAGCGATGAATTGTAAGGGCGGGTAATAATGTGGACTCACTAATTCGTTTACTAGCTCTTCCTGTTGGAGCGAGTAACACAATTTCCTTTTGTAATTGTTCGTAAGAAAGTTTGTAAATTCTACTGTAAAGTTCACAAATTGCTTTGATAATGGTTGTTTTACCAGTACCTGGACCTCCAGTTACTATAAGAATGTTTTTCTCTAAAGCTGCATTTATCGCTTCTATTTGTTCATCGTTATAAATACAACCAAAATGATTTTCAACTTCTTTTAAATAGGTGCCCATCTTTTTGTCTAAGAAATCCGCTTTACGCATTAGATAACCACAACGTTTACTAATGTTTTGTTCCGCATCATACATCTTTTTTAAATAATAATGATCATCTTCTAGAATAATCTTCATATCGACTAATAACTGTTCTAAGGAAGAAGATAACTCACTAGGCGCAATATCATTACCTAAAGCTCTAACTACAAATGCATGAATCTCAGAAAGTAATAGATAACTATGACCATATAAATTACATACTTCATCAATCACATACAAAATAGCTGCCATGATTCGTCTTAGATCATCACGTTTACCACCTTGTTTTAAAAAAATAGTATCTACCTTTTTAAAACTAATTTCATCGATATCTTCCATAAACAAATAAATATTTTGTTCTAAAACATCTAATGTTCTTTGCTTATAAGTATTATAGATCATTAAACTATCCTTAGTAGAAAAGCCTAATTCATTCAGTTTTAATACTGTTTGATAGCTTGCTTCATATTCTTCTAAAGTATGATGTAAATTATTGATTTGTTTTTTGGTAATTCCAGGAATTAATAGTAAATCCGAGGGATTTTCTAAAATGATTGTCAAAGTATCTTTTCCTAAATAAGATACAATTTTTTCAGCGGTTTTCTCTCCTATTCCTTTAAATAAACCACTACTTAAAAATTCGACAATGGCATCTTTTTCTTCGGGTAATACTCTTTCATAGGAAGTAACTTGAAACTGTTCACCATATTTTTCATGTTCCACTAACTTCCCGTAAAATAAATAAGTATCCTCTTCGGTAAGCTCATGAAAATATCCTGTAAAAGTAATGGTGTGGTTCACATAAAAAGCTAAGTCTTCACCGGTTGCTTCTTTCACTTTAAACAATCCGATAACATATCCTTTATCACTTTTATAAATATATCGTTTAAAATTTCCTTTTATTGAATCCATGTTATCACCTGTCTTCTTATTTTACTAACGAAAGAAAAAAAATCAACAATTATTGATTTTTTATTCTGCAGGATGTTTTTCTAAAAACAATTTCATTGCCTGATCAACTTCTTCTTTATTATCTAATCCCTCTAAAAAATTTTCATCATTTTTGACTACTTGTTTACGAATACAAAAATCATTAGCATCTTTTATATTAGACAAATAAATATAAGAATCAATCTTCTCAATGACTGCATAAGTATTACCATCTTCCAAGGTTATTACACTATTATTAATCACTACCATCACCTACTCTTATATTCTTCTATAGTTTGATCTACAGTTTGATCAATCGCATCTTTTTCTAAATCAGATAAGACAAATAGACCCTCGACTTCTGACTTAGTTACAGGATGAGGAGTATCTATACTTTTTCCAAGTGAATTATAATTACCTGTCTCTTTTAATTCTTCTTTGGCAGTATCAATCTTTTCTAAATCAGAAATCGCATTATTTACTGTATTTACAATACCATCTCGTTCTTGATGGAAGGCTTCTTGCTGATCAAGATCTAATTGCGTTTTTGCTTCACGATTTAATCGACTATTGTATCTAGAAAGAGTCTCAGCTTTATTTCCAACAAAGCCAATACCAGCTATTATTACTACAACAGTAGTTAATCTAAGTGTAGCTTTTTTGACATAATTTTGGAAGTTACTTGTTCTTCCTACATATAACTCGCCAGCTATTTTTTGGGATTTAGAATGATTTTTATCTTGGATACTTTTTTGATAAAAGCTATTCGCTAATTTCTTACTTTCCTCTTCGTTATGTTGTTGAAACACTGCTTTAGTATCTGCCTTGGCCATATTCATCTCTTTGGCATGTTCATTAGCCATATTTACAAAAGTTAAATCAAGTTCTTTCATTTCTATCACCTCGTATTATCCATTATAAAACAATTCTCTAGTGTTTGACAACCTCTTTTTCGGTTAAAGGAATAGCTATACAGCAAGGGTAAACAATTTTTAATATTTTAACAGGAAGAAGTTCGCCACTTTGATAATTACCCTCTAGCTGAACAAAAAGATAATTTCCGGTATGTCCATAACTTATCCCATCTAGATAGCGTTCAATTAAGACTTCTACCGTTTTTCCAAGAAATTGTTCCATATAGGAATTTTCTAAGTGCCTAGATAAAGATAGTAAGCGCTTCACGCGTTCTTTTTTTACTAAGCCTGATACTTGTTCCTTCATCACAGCAGCAGCTGTTTTAGAACGAATTGAATACGGAAAAACATGGATTTTCGCAAAATTTATCGCTTCGCAAAAACGGTAAGTTTCCATAAAGTGTTTTTCGTCTTCACCAGGAAAACCGACAATCACATCGGTCGTAATCGCAATTTCTGGACGAATTGAACGAATCTTTCTTATTTTTTCTAGGTAATAAGCCGTATCATACTTACGATTCATTCGTTTTAAAATCTCATCACTACCAGACTGTAAAGGAATGTGTAAGTGATCGACAACAACTGGATAATTTGCAAGAATTTCTAATACACGATCATTTAATTCTGTAATCTCTATCGATGATATTCGAAGACGCTTTAATCCTTTTAACTCTACAATTTCAGTTAATAAAGAAGCAAAATCTGTACCTAAATCTACCCCATAATTACCCGTATGAATTCCTGTTAAAACAATTTCTTGGAAACCATGTTGAATTAAACATTCTATTTCTCTTAATACAACATCCTTCTTTTTACTACGGCATCTTCCTCTAACCCGAGGGATAATACAATAACTACAAAAGTTTTCACAGCCATCTTGAATTTTAACAAAAGCTCGGGTCCTGTTTTCAAAATCTTTAATTTCCATATCTTCAAACTCATTGCCTAAGTCATCATATAGATCACGAATTTTTTCTTTCTTAGCAAAAAATTCCTCTACTAAAGAAACAATCTTACTTTTGTCTTTATTTCCTAAAATGATATCGACACCAGCCAATGAAATATCTTTATTTGCCTCGATAAAACATCCCATCGCAACAATACAAGCATCAGGCTTTCTTCTTACCACTTGATGAATCATCTTTCTACTTTTGACATCACTTTGATTCGTAACACTACAAGTATTAATAATATAAATATCACAATCCTCATCAAAATCAGCGATTTTATACCCGGCTTCACGAAATAAACTAGCTACATATTCACTCTCATAAGTATTTACCTTACATCCTAAAGTATATATTCCTACTTTCATCTTACCAACTCCAAAACTTCTCGTATTATATCATACTGAAGATAACAAAAGCAATTCTTCATCCATAATCGAATAAAGATAAATATTAACTACTTTACCACTCACTGTATTTAAATAATGTTGGTAACCACGTAGTTGCTTCAAATAAGCATCATCTTGAATTTTTTTTAATTTATAATCAACAACATCAATTCTATCTTCTCGTTCTAAGAAAAGATCGATGATTCCGTGATAGAGTTTATTCTCTTCTTCGTACATAAATTCATATTCTTGATAGATATTCGTATGTTCTAAATCTGCCAATAATGGTAAGCTTAAAAAATGCTTTATCTTGTTGATTAGAAAAGAATTTAATCCTAAACTCTCTAAATTAGGATGATGAAAATCTAGACATTCCAAGATATGGTGTACAGTTAATCCAAATTCCAAATGGTGAGCCTTATCTTTATCAATTAGCTCAATCATTCGTTTAGAAAAAGTAACTTCGGTTTCTTCTTGTTGAGGAAAAATTTCTACTTCTTTAACAGTTAATGGCTTTTCTGCATCGATAGAAACACTTTTTTCAAAATCGAAACTATTTAATTTCTTATAATCCATAGATAATGAAACTTGATCTAAAGAAATTGGTGTAACAAAAGAAGAAATATCTTCATAAATACTGTTTAGAATCTCTAAAAAAGAATTATATTGTAGTCGTCTATCTAATGAAACAACACCATCTTTACCAACTAACATTTCTTCTTTAGAAAAATTTCCTACTAAGATCATTTTTTCTTTACACCGAGTTAAAGCAACATAAAAAAGGCGAATTTTCTCACTAATTTCTTCTAAATAAAATTTTTGTCTAAGTAAAGTCTTATAAATTGTATCCCCATAGCCCTCTTTAAAATAGGGGGTAATAATCCCATAAGTAGAATCATACAAAATCTTATCTTTTAAATCACTAACATTGAACTTAGCGGATAAACCCGTATAGTAACAAATAGGATACTCTAATCCCTTAGATTTATGAATAGTCATAATTTTAACACTATTATCAGAAGCAACAGAGGAAGGAATCTTAATTTCTTCATTTGATGCAATTGTATCCTCTAAATAAGAAGAAAACTCTTCTAAACCAAATCCCATTTTACCAAGATTTTTGGCCGATTCCATAATGTACTCTAAATTAGCAATTCCAAGTTCAACATTTCCTGTTGTAATCTTTTTTTGATAAAACGAGAAATTAGTAATAACCTTTTCCATCAAGGAAGCTAAATCACATGTTTCTATATCGATAAGTAATTCGCTTATTTTATCCATAATTGGATTATGAAAATAATCGTGATTAGTAAGAATAGTAAATAATTCTTGATCACTCATTCTAAATAAATAACTTCTACCAATACTCATCAGGGCATATTGAAACGTTTGATCAAATTCCTTATTTCTAGTTTTAATTAATAGCTGTAAAATATGATGAACCAAATAAATCTCTACTTGTTGCATGATATTATCATCTTTCAAAATCGTAAGGGGAATTTTTTTGTATTCAAATATTTTTTTATAAAGTTCAAATTTACTACTTCTATCCATCAAAATAACAAAGTCTTGATAAGTTGCTTCTCTTAAAATGCATTCATCTTTATCAAAAATCTGATAATGTCCTTCTACTTTTTTCAAGATATCATCAGCGACGATAAAAGCTTCAATTTCATCTTTAGAATATAAACTGTTTTTGTCATATTCATACTGATAAAGTTCCGTAGTATAGTTTTGGGTGGTTTTTCCTTCTTCTTGATAAGTATTATTTCCAAACACCATCCGGTGACTTACCGAATAAGCAGCGCCCCCTACTTCATCATCCATAATGAAATCAAAAATATGGTTAATATCTTCTAAGACTTCTTTTCGACTACGAAAATTTTTTACTAAATCAATTTTCTTGCCACCAACATTATTTGAATAGCGATCGTATTTATCTTTAAAAATATACGGATTCGCATTACGAAAACGATAAATTGATTGTTTGACATCACCTACCATGTAGACATTATTATTTTCGATTAAACGAATAAAATCTTCCTGTAAATCACTTGTATCCTGATATTCATCAATCATAATCTCGTTAAAATAATCTCGTAAACTTGTCCTAATATCTTCATTTTCTTTCACAATCTTAATTGCCATCTTACTAATATCGACAAATTCATAAGTATCATGGGCTTGTTTATAACGAGTAAGTTCATGATCTAGTTTTAAAATAATCGAAATTAAACAATCAACATAATCTTTAGTAGAAAGAATTGTCTCTTTAATCTCTTCTTCTGATTCATATTGACACATTGATTTAAGATGAAGAAGAAGTTTATTGATGGCTTCTTTTTGAAGTTTTACTTCATCTCCTGAACCACGTGGTAACATTGGCATTTTAATGTCAAGGTGAGAAACAATTTCATTATAACATCGGCTATTAAGTAATCCCGCTAAAGAATCAGCTAACTTCGCAAAATAATCTCCATCAACCATAAGTGAAATGGTATTTAATTTTTCCTCAATCTTAGAAATATCTTCTAGTAACAGTTGGCAATATGAAGTAATATCACGTTCTATTTTTTCCATAGAAAAATTCTTATGATAATTTTTTAAATACTCTTCCTTATCATAGCGCATATCTAGTTTATCGTTTAACTTTAAAATAGCTTCTCTAATTTCTTGATCATCTTTTAAACAAAAGTCCGTCACTAACCGTTCAAACTTTTGATCAGGGTGTAAATATAACTCTTCCATAATTTTATCTAAAGTATTTCTTTTAATAAAATTACTAACACTACCATCCATTATGCTGACATTTTTACTAACATTTAAACGATCATGATACTTTTTCACAATAGACAAACTAAAAGAATCAAAAGTAGTAATATATGCTTTATCTATTTTCGCTACCTGTTCTTCTAAGCCGGCTTGTTTAATCTTCTTTCGAATCCGAAGCATCATCTCATAAGCTGCTGCTTTCGTAAAGGTGAGAATAAGTAAGCGATCAATATCGACGCCTTCTAATACTTTACGTAGCGCTCTTTCTGATAATACTGCTGTTTTTCCACTTCCAGCTCCCGCACTAACAATAATATTCATTCCTTCACTGTCGATTGCATCTTGTTGTTCTTTTGTCCAACTAGGCATCTTCTTCACCTCCTAAAAACTCTAAATTTTTATATTCTTGCAAATAGACGACATCTTCTTCTCTCTTAAAACAAATATCCTGATAAGGGCAATAAAAACATCCCACTAAAGAAGAACCAATTTGTTTAGGATTAATACGGAAATCTCCGGATAAAATCTTGGTTGATGCTTCCTTAATTTTAGAATCAACGATACTATCTAGCTTTTTAAATTTATCTTGATTTAATACTTTACTATAATGGTAAAAACCGTTTTTTCCCGTCTTCATTCCCCGAATTAACTGACTATTCTGATAAGTCATATCAAATTCAGCCAAAAGTTCCTCATCTTCTAGAGAATAACCCACTAATTTTAAATTATTTTCTTTTTGACTAAGATAAGATTTTCCTAATTCTCGGCGTAGCTCCTTATTGATAAGTCGCTGTAAATAGATACCCACCACAATTGGATTTCTAAACTTATCACTGTGTAATAACAAGTGTAGATAAACCGGTAACTGCATACCAATTCCATAAATAGTACCATTTAAGTTATCAGGAAGATTCCCAGTCTTATAATCGACAATACTAAGATAGGTTCCTTCTATTTTTTTTACATACATGATTTTATCAATCACACCCATAAACGTAACACGAACTTCCCCTTGACTAACAGGTAAATAAAACTTTTCTTCATGAAGTTCTTGATCAAATTTTGTATAATTTTGTTGTTTTTTTAACGTTTCAAGATCAAACTTCAACTCATCTTTTAATTTGGAAACCAAAAGTCGTTCATTCGTGGAAAAAGAATATTTTTCT
The DNA here is from genome assembly GCA_949296705.1 of uncultured bacterium. GTDB lineage: Bacteria > Bacillota_I > Bacilli_A > RF39 > UBA660 > Alloscybalousia. The sequence goes on along the minus strand of CASFOW010000033.1, from coordinate 2,042 downwards.
AACTCAGAGGAAAATGCACGTTCAAAATCAAAATCAACATCTAAATAGTGACTTAACACATCATGAAAAATTGTCCCAATATTTGTAACCAAACTCTCCTCAAACAAACTAAGTTTCAAAATATTCGCCAAATAATAACGAAAAGAACAACGATAAAAATTATCGATACTAGAGTAAGATAGTAGTAATTTATGATCTAAATAGCGATACAAATCCTCTAAATTTATTCCGGTAAACTGATTTTGATAACTAAGATAAGGAATCTTAGGATAAGTCACATATAATTCTTTTAACTCTTCTTCCATGATTCCATATTTATTTAAACGATCTAATTTTTCTGCTAGAGCAATTTTATTAAACTGGTGAGAGTCTTCATAAGATAAAGTCTTTTTTTCTACTGGTAACTGCCACTCTTCGATAAGTAAAGAAGGGTTATAAGTATTAAAAGCACTTTTTTCTTTATATGAAATAAAAAGTTGTGAAACGGAAGCTAGCTTTTGTCTAACTCGCTTTTTTTCACGAATATTTTTCTCATCGCTCGTTAAAAGTCCAACTACTTGTTTTTCTTCATCCGTTAAAATATCGATATCTTGGTAAACCGTCGGGATGTTTTCTTGATTAAATCCTAAAACAAAATAATATATCGAAGTATCATCGGTCATTTCGTCTAAAGAAATTACTCGAATCGCATTTTTTAAATGAGCAGTTTTCCGTTTGGTTTTCTTTAACTCTGCTTCTAAAAGAGGGTAGAATAATTCTAATGGCCTATCCCACCAATAATAACGATTAAAAATAGTAATAAGCTGATTGATTACTTCTTCTTGATGAGGATATTTTTCCTTCAGCTGATTCACTAATTCAAGAAAACTAGAACAAGAAGTAAGTAAAGACAAAACGGTATTACCAATTTCTGTTTCATATAAAGAACTATCGTCTTTAAAATCAAGTGGTAGATGATACCAATTAAAAATTCGTTTTAATGGTTGATAATATTCACTCCCTAATACTACGATAGAAAAACGTAAGATAGGAATTTGCCTATCAAGTAAATGCTTTATTTTGGAAGCACAATAAGAAATTTCTTGATCAATACCTGTAAAAGAAGATACCGTAATATCTGGAATATTCCTAACTTCATTAGAAATCATTGTTGCTCCTAACGAAAGAAAGACTTCTCTTTCATAAGGTTCCAAATCTTCTTCCTCAACAACCGCAATCGTTTGTCTTTTTAAACTATCCAAAAAGAACGGATCAAAAGTTAGTAACTGATTCTTTTCTAAATCATCTTTCATTTCTTTTAAAAATCTTAATTTATTCGTCGATAACTCTTTCCCATTTAACGTATACATCGCTTGTAAATATTCTAAAACAATATCATATTTTAATTGATACTTTTCCATACAATAAAAAATCGTTTTTTCATCATAGTCAAAAAAATAATGACGTTTGAATTCGTCTTTGGTCATTATCTTTGAAGAAACAAGTTTTTTCTTTCTACTCATCATAAGAAGAAACTCTTTCTTTAATAAAGATGGCATAATGACTAATGAATAGTTTTCTACTTGTTCAAGCACAGCTATCACTTCCTTATTTATCATTATACCATAGAGAATTAGAAACATCTCGTCCCAATTGTTATAAATTTATTTTGCCTACATGTTTTAAAAACAGAAATATAATAGAAATACTCAAAATGAATTTAGAGTACTAATTAATCAAGAACTTCTTTTAATTTTATATAATGAATATAATAATAGCAATCCACTATTTATTATGGAAAAAATATAATCTATCATTCACGGTAAAACATTTTTAAATTTATAAAACTAATCATAAAAAGTAATTCTAGCATACCCATTTCCGCGATTTCCACTACTAACATCAGTAACACCATTAATAGACATTTTTTCTTTTAATCCTGTATTAACATCTGTCCATTTATTACCAGTACCATCAATCATTACGGTGTCATAAAAAACAAATCCGGAATATTCACTAGTTGCTAAATGAGAAATAGAGGTTTCTGTCGAAGCTTGATCAAC
>CASFOW010000032.1 GCA_949296705.1 uncultured bacterium | reverse complement strand
CGGTTTACCCCGATATTCCTCTATGTTCCAGTTAAAAACTTAATCCTAATTTGGTGATCTGTACGAAATACCCGTTATATGCACAAAAAAATATCGGTTTACCCCGATATCATCTATGTTCTAGTTAAAGAAACTTCATCCTAATTTGGTGATCTGTACGAAATACCCGTTATATGCACAAAAAAATATCGGTTTACCCCGATATTCCTCTATGTTCCAGTTAAAGAAACTTAATCCTAATTTGGTGATCTGTACGAAATACCCGTTATATACACAAAAAAATATCGGTTTATCCCCGATATCATCTATGTTCCAGTTAAAGAAACTTCATCCTAATTTGGTGATCTGTACGGGATTCGGACCCGTGAATGCCACCTTGAGAGGGTGGTGTGTTAAGCCACTTCACCAACAGACCAATTTCGTTGAACCTTCTTCATTTTATCACATCTTTGTTGTACACGCAATATAAAGTTGTGATTTTTGTCGATTGGTGGTGGAGTTTGTTGACTTATTCCTTTAGTAAAAATTTTTAGCATTCGTTATGAAATGGTAAATTATTCTTTAAAAGAATTAGTAATTTTCCTATTTGTAAAAAATGGATTTGAATCGTCAGAAGTTAACACTTTTCTTATTATCATTATAAATATTAAAGACAATACCTAATAAAATCATATAAGATAGAAGAGATGAACCGCCATAACTGATAAAAGGTAAAGTAATTCCTGTAATTGGTACTAGTCCTAAAGTCATGGCTATATTTTGAAATTGTTGAAAAATTAACATGCTACTAATTCCAATTAACATAAATTTATCCGTGTTATTCTTAATGTTTCCAGCTAGTTTTAATAAACAATAATCGAAATAGAGTAATAGGCCGATTAACCCCAAAGAACCAATTAAACCGAAGTTAGAAGCATAAACTGCAAAGATAAAATCCGTTCCTGATTCGGGAAAATAAATAGGGGTATGATTATAACCGTGGCCTAATAGTCCAGCTGAGCCAATAGCTGTTAGTGAGTTTTCTAATTGCATTCCTGTCCCATTTTTCCAATCTAATAAGCGGTCAATGCGATAGAATAAATCAGTACCTAATAGATCGACAAAAAGTTTTTGCTGGCAAAAATAAAGATATAGAAATGTACCAATACTAATACCAAGAATACCAAAGGCTAAGATAAACCAACCTTTTCTGATTCCTGATACAAAAAGAATGGCTAGACAGATGATGAAATAGATAATAACGACACCTGTATCTGGTTCTAGGAAAGTGAGCATACTAGGTAAGAAAAACAAAAGAAAGACTTTACCAATTAGGAAGAACTCTTCCCGAATTGTTTTTTTCTTATTGCTTTCTTTAGCTACGATAACACTGACAATAATCATCAGAAATATTTTCATAAATTCACTTGGTTGAAACGAACCAATTCCTGGGATAATAAACCAACACTTACTATTATTTATTGGTGGTGCGATGAATAATAATAACAGTAATAGAAAATTACCTATGAAATAAAGAATCCAAGCTGATTGATAAATTTTTTCGTTTCCAATTTTGATGATGATCAAGATAATAATTAATCCTATCCCATACCAAAAAAATTGTTTGAGTGCAAGATTACCAAGATTTGCGGATAGGTAGGTTTGGGCACTATGAATAGTAATGATACTGATTATCATTAAGAAAAGTAGACATATAAGTAAATTTTTATACCATTTAAATTTTTTTAATTTCATCATAATCCCTCTTTTTTATTATGCAAAAAATTGTTTAAAAATATTACGTAATCGCATAAGATATTTTAAGGAGGATTCAAGGTATGAAAAAAGACTTACCTAGTATCTATAAAAATAATGTTACTAAGAAGAATACGCACAATAAAAATGTTTTTTATGTAAAGAATAGTGATGAGAATAATAGGCGAGTAGAGCAATTAGAAGAAATTGATGTAGAAGGAAAACTACGTAAATTATTTAAAAGTAGTCGTTATGTTTTTAATATTGGTGTAATTATAAAGACTAATCGTGGAGATTATGATACGAAAATAGCAGGTAAAGTGAAAAATAGTATTGTAACAATAGATGGTATAACGATACCAATTATCGAAATAAAAGATATCATTATAAAAGACCGCTTGTAAAACGGTCTTTGTTTTGCTAAACACAATTGATGAAAGTATCTGCTAGACATCTTAGAGCGCCTACGCAATTTAGATTGATTGTAAAGAATGAATCTGTGCCAACATATGGTGCGCTATCTACTGCTGTTGTATCTGGATTTGGTGCTAATACTCGACAAGTTGCGCAACATCCTTCCACATTTTCTACCCTAAATACTGTACTAGTTCCTGGAGTACCGTTAAGTGTATATGGTAATGACCAAGCTTCTCCATCGGCACACCGGTACAAACTAATTGGTCTAGTGTTGAAACATATTGTAGTTGGTATAGGACCTAAGAATGGTCTATCACAGCCTTCAGCTAAGCAATCGAATTTATCGCTTCTATTTTGTAAAGTTACAATGACATTTAATATTGTCGCAAGGCAACATTGATCATTAGTTTTGTTTTCTTCTGGACACATGTTTTTCCCTCCCTTCTAAATACAATCGATATTGTTTATCTGGTAGACTTGTTCCTAACTTTTTAGAGCTTTTTATCTTCCAGTCTCCATATCTAATATAAGATATTCAATCAAGGGATAATTTGTGTATTACGAATAGCCCAAAATTATCATCTTTCTTTTTCTAAATCTTTATAGTATAATGAGTGTGGTGATATAGATGGATTATATACAATATATAATAATTGCGGTGGTTTTGATAATCATTGCTTTAGCAATTTTAAAGTCAACGAAGAAAGATGCTCATTTAGAGTTAAATAAATTGGTTGAATATTTAGGAGGTAAGGATAATATTATCTCTACTGAGACTAATCTTTCTCGGTTTAAAGTGACTTTACACAATGTGGATATTGTAAATAAAGAAGGTATTCAGAAATTGGGAGCTAAAGGGATTGTCGAAATCGATAATCAGTTAAAAATTATTTTAGGTTCTGAAAGTAAGCAATTAAAAAAGTATATTGACGATTTAAAATAACAAATTTCTGGCTATTTTTTCTATTTTCGACAATATTCGACGTTTAAGACACATATAATTATCTTGAAAGAAGGTATTATATGTGTTTTTCTATGATATTTTATTAGTTGAGATACTTTGCTTATTTAGTGTTTTTGCTTTTAATTTTTTAAATTTTTACTTAAAGAATAAAAAATATAAAGATTTGTTGTTTACTGTGTTTTTGTTTTTCCTTTCAACAATTTTACTTATTTATAGTAGAAGTTTCTTAATGCTTCTCTTTTGGGATATCGCTATTTTTATTGGGTATTTACGTTATCATGAAAATGATGCCTTTGTTTTATCGGTACTTTTTTCTTGTCTATTATTGACTCTTGTAGATTTTCCGTTATTGTGGCTTGTTCTTCAGTATGGATGTTATTTCTTTACTTATCTTATTTTTTATCAGAAAAAGGCGAAGATGCTTTCGTTCTTTATGATTGAAAAAGCCTTTTTTAGTTCTCTTTTTTACTATTTTTATTTAGATTATTTTGATAATTTAGCTTATTCTTTTCTTGGTTTACTAGCTTGTATTTTATTCTTTCGGCTTTTACTTATTGCGATGTTTCGGTTGTTAAAATTGGGAAATGTTGATTTGTCATTAGATTATATGGAAACAGAGAAGAGTATTTTTAAGATTACTCATGAAATAAAAAATCCGATTGCGGTATGTAAAGGGTATTTAGATATGCTAGATATTCATGATGAAGATAAAGTTACTCGTTATATTCCAATTATTCGTAGTGAAATTAATCGTACTTTAACGTTGATGGATGATTTTATGAGTATGAAAAATATTCATATTCGAAAAGATATTTTGGATTTATATTTATTAATTGAAGATGTATATGATGTTATGTTACCTGTTTTGAAACAACATAAGGTGAAATTGATTATTCCTCATTATCAGGACGAGTTATATATGATGGGGGATTATGATCGGTTAAAGCAAGTATTGATCAATTTAATTAAAAATGCTTATGAAGCGAAGGCTACTAAAATTGAAATTCGTACTCATTGCTTTTCTCGGCGAGTAAAAATTGAGATTGTTGATAATGGTGATGGTATTTCCAAAGAAAATTTAAAAAGAGTAGGAGAAATATTTTATTCTACTAAACCTAAAGGAACAGGGATTGGAGTTAATCTTTCTAAAGAGATTATAGGTTTACATAAGGGAGATATTCGCTATCAATCGAGTGAAAAGCAAGGTACATTGGTCACGATCACTTTACCACTTAAATGATAGAAATTTAGTATAAACAAAAAAATCACTAAAGGAAGCAAGTGATTTTTTTTTGTGAAATATTTCATAAAGTTTAATACTTTATGAAATAGAATTTACTTAAAAATTTTAGTGAAAGATAGTAGTTAAGTATATATCTTTCTATTTTTCCTATCTTCATATTAGCATATTTTGAAACTTTAATCTACTATCTTTTGACAATTTTTGTGAAAAGATGGGAAAATAGTTGGAAAATTAATAGTCTAATAAATAGTCAAGAGGAGGAGAAGTTATATGGCTAGAAAAGGCGAAAGTATATTTTTAAGAAAGGATGGGCGTTGGGAGGCTAGATATTGTAAAGGTTACGATCATAATCATAAGATTATTTACGGCTACTTATATGGAAAAAACTATTCCGAGGTAAAAAAGAGGCTACATATATTATTACTTTCTAATACGAAAAGAAGAATTTTACGAAGGTTAAAGAAAATTACGGATAATCAGAAGTACGATTTTTTGCATCAAAATTACTTTGGTTATTTGTTACCGGCAGATAGTAGGGGATTTTTATATGAGATGAAGAAAAAACGTCTTCGATAAGGAAGGCGTTTTAAATAGCTCGATATTTTTCCATATTTTTATACGGATTTTTTGGATCAATTTTATCAATAAAGAGAATCCCATTTAAATGGTCAATCTCATGTTGAAAGGCGATAGCTAATTCTTCACGAGCTCTTATTTTTATTTTATTACCATCAGTGTCATATCCTTCAATGGTGCATCTTGCATATCTTGGTACGATTCCTTCACATTCACGATTGACACTTAAACAGCCTTCACCACTTTCTACATAAATCATTTCTTCAGAATGAGAAACCATCTTGGGGTTAACGACAACATAAGAATCAAAGCCATCTTCTACTTCATGAACAATAACAATATAACGTTTATCTACACCAATTTGAATAGCGGCCATTCCCATACCAGGACGAAGGTCATATTTTTCAGCTAATTCTTCGATTTGACTGTTATATAAGTATTCTTCCATAAGTTTAATGTTTTCTAGATCTTTTTTATCCATAGGAAAGGTTACTTCTTTACTAATTTTTCTTAATCGTTTATCTTTTTCATCTAAAATATCTTTTGTTTTTAGCATTTTTATCACCACTTCTATTCTTTCTTTTCCCGAACGTTTCGGTCATATTATAGCATAATTTTCTTTTATTGTGAATAGAAAACGAAAAGAATAGCTTGCGCTATCCTTAACAGTGATTGAATCTTGAGCCAATTACGATAACTAATAAAATAAATAATACTAATACGATAGCATAATTTGAATTATTATTACAACAACCACCGTATGAATATCCATAGTTTGATTGGTAGTAAGGAGTGTAACCCATGTTAGAGCATCCACAAGATCCTCCCATATAATTGTACATAATCTTCCCTCCTTTTTGATTATCTATTATAAAATATTCATTTTCGTTAAATAGTGTTATTACAAAAGTCCAATTGTCAAAAAACGATAGTTTTCTTCTATAAAAAAGTTAGAAAATATGATATGATAATAATAATGATAGACAGAGGGGATAGCTAGTTATGAAGAAGCTGATAAAAAACTTAGATAAGCCTTTACTTATTATTTCAGTAATTTTATTTATTATTGGATTAATTATGATTTTTTCATCTTCTAGTATTACTTCGTTTATGAAGTATAATGCAAGTCCCTATCTTTACTTTTTTAAGCAATGTTTATTTTTAGGTATAAGTCTGGTAATTACTTTTTTTGCTTTATTTTTTCATAGTAAAAGCTATCGAATATTTTCTAGTCTAGGTGTTTATTTAGTAGGTGCTTTATTGGTATTATTATTGATTTATGGGACAGTAAAGAATTTAGCAGTCAGTTGGATTGATTTCGGTTTTATGTCTTTTCAACCGAGTGAATTTGCAAAAATTATTATTATCTTATGGTTAGCCTGTTATTACGATGCGAATAAGAATAAGTTAAATAGTTATATCGTAGTGTTATATCCTATTTTTATTTCGATGATTATTGCAGGTTTGATTTTTGTTCAGCCGGATTTAGGAACAGCCATTATTTTTAGTGTGATAGTAGCAGCTATTTTCTTTATGGCGCCGATTGAAAAAGAAATTAGAAACAAAGTATTAATGATTTTAGGTAGTATTTTTTTGATTGCGGTAATTGTTTTAGCTAGTGGTGGTAAAACGCTACTCAATGAGAGGCAACTACAGCGCTTTGATTTTACAGATCCTTGTAGTGAAGAGAAGTTTTACAGTTATGGAAACCAAGTATGTAATGGTTATATTGCGATTAATAATGGTGGTTTACAAGGTGTTGGTCTAGGAGGAAGTACACAAAAATATTTATACTTACCGGAAGCCCATACGGATTTCATTTTTGCAATTATTATGGAAGAATTGGGATATTTAGGGGCTTTATTTATTTTTGCTTTGTACTTTTTGTTGATTGGTCGTATTATTAAGATTGCGAAACAAAGTTATAATACAAGGGGTTTTTTGCTTTGTATGGGGGTAGCGATTTATATTTTGATGCATATTGTCGTTAATTTGGGTGGTATTTTCGGACTTATTCCTATGACGGGGGTACCGTTACCATTTATGAGTTATGGAGGAAGTTATGCAATGTGTTTAGTTTTAAGTTTGTGCTTTGTTCAACGAATCAATATTGAAAATCGCTTATATTTAGAAAAAATGGCGGATAGGCCAAAGAAAAAGAGAAGATTTTAAAATTTAGCGAAGTCTTTTTTTTCTTTTTGTAGAATAATCTTATTGGGAGGTTATGATATGTTAAGAAAAGGAAGAGATTGGTTAATTGATAATCAACGATATTTTTGGATTGGAGGAAGTACTTTTATAATTGTTGGGATTCTTGTAGGTTGTTTTTTCTTTCTTGGTGAGAATCAAATTATGAAGAAGGATAATTTGGTTTCATTTTCTACTTTTGATGATATGAATGATACGTCTACCACTATTTCAAAGGATGTAGAAGAAGTTGAGGAAGTAGAAGAGGTTGAAAAAACACTACAGGAAACACCTGTTGATGCTTCTAATCAGATAGTTGTTGACATTAAAGGTGCAGTTTTAACACCGGGAATTTATACAGTTGATAAAAATACTAGAGTGATGCAAGTCATTGATAAAGCGGGAGGATTAACAGAAAATGCTGATGTTTCAGTGATTAACTTAGGGAAAAAAGTTTTTGATGAAATGGTCATTTATATTTATACTAAGGAAGAAGTCGCTAGTTTTATTACCACAAAGGAAGAATTGGTTGAAAAAATAGAGGCTTGTCCTGAAACCAATTACCCTAATGATGCTTGTGTTTGTATCGAAGATACAAATATTATTGATCAAAATCTAGGAGGAGAATCTAGTGATGCTTTAGTTAATGATACGGGAAGTGAATTGGCTACAAATTCAGGAGTTATACCAGAAAATGGTAAAATTTCTCTTAATCAAGCATCTTTAGAAGAGTTAATGTTGTTAAATGGAATTGGTGAAGTAAAAGCGCAAGCGATTATTACCTACCGAGAGGCTAATGGTGGTTTTAAAACAATTGAAGAATTAAAGAACGTTGATGGAATCGGAGATAGTACTTTTGAAAAGATTAAAGCTCAACTTACTATCTGAGCGATTCTTTTTGTTCCTTTTTATTAGTGGAGTTTTATTTTGTCTATACCGTCACCTTGAACCAGAAAGTTCTAAGTTAGATCCTAATGTTCACGAATGGCAGGCGGTGATTCAACGAGTTACTGATTATGGAGAATATGTCCAGTTTGTGTTTGATGTTGGTGAAGTGATTAGTGGGAATTATTTTAAGAAGGAAAATGAGAAATTACCAAGCTTTAAAGTGGGTGATGTAGTTTTACTTCGTGGAACACTTGTTCTTCCTGATAAAAATACGGTTCCTAATTTGTTTAATTATCGTCAGTATCTGAAAACAAAGGGGCAATATTATGTTGTTGAGATTGAGTCTATTACCTTCTTGAAGGAGACAACTTCTTGGCTTTATCAAGTAAAAAATTGGTTACTTCAACATCTTGAAAAATATGAAAGTAGTGGTTATTTGAAATTATTACTATTGGGGGATAAACAGGAAATAGAAGAAGAAGTGATAGATAGTTATCAAACCAATGGGATTAGTCATCTCTTTGCGATTTCTGGTATGCATATTTCTTTACTTAGTGCGATTCTTTTTTGGCTACTCCGGCGCCTTCATATATCTATGCTTTTTTCGACAATTTTTGTGATGACTTTTATTTTATTTTATATGATTTTAGTGGATTTTACTCCATCGGTAGCGCGAAGTGTCGTATTTTTCTGTTTACTCTCCTTGAAAAAACTTTTTCGTTTGAGGGCATCTACCATTAGTATCTTTTTGGGGATGATTGGGCTATTACTTTTTTTTCACCCTTTAATTATTTATGACGTTGGCTTTCAGTATTCGGCTAGTATTAGTTTTTTTCTAATTTTATATCGAGATTATTTAAAACAGGATTCTTATTTTTATAATTTATTAGTAATATCGACAGTGGCTTTTTTGATTGGCCTACCGATATCGTTATATCATTTTTATCAAGTGAATTTTTTGGGAATTGTTTTGAACTTGTTTTTTGTTCCATTTGTTTCTTTTGTAGTTTTTCCCCTTACACTACTTACTTTTTGTTTTCCATTTTTAGATTCTGTGTATTTATTTTTCACTAGTATAATGGAAATAATTTCTCTTTATTTCGTTCGCTTTGATTATTTGATCTTTGTTTTTGGCAGACCGTCTGTAATATGGATTTTTCTTTATTATTTGTTTCTATTTTTTTATTTGTTTTCAGGTAAGCGAAAGTTTGCGATTTTAACAATTGTTTTAAGTGTGATTTTTTATTTTCAGCTTATTCTTTTTCCACGTCAATTTTTTATTTTTATTGATGTAGGGCAAGGGGATTCTATTTTGTTTCATTCTGGCGGAAAAACTATGCTGATAGATACTGGAGGGAAGTTATTTTCTACTTCTTCATTGGCAAGTGATACTTTGATTCCTTTACTTCATTCTCTAGGGATTCGTTCTCTTAATTATTTGATTCTTACGCATGGGGATTATGATCATATGGGAGAAGCGATTAATTTAGTAACTGCTTTTCCTGTTAAATGTGTAATTTTTAATCATGATGAGTATAATGAGATGGAGTTAGAATTAATTCAAGTTCTTAATGAAAATAAGATTGATTATTATCAGAATATCCGAAAATTAAGCATGGGAAGTCATGACTTTTATTTTTTAAATCATCAGCTATATGGTGATGAAAATAATAATTCTATAGTTTTATATACAGAATTTTATGGTAAAAGGATTTTACTTATGGGTGATGCCGGAGTAGAAGTGGAAAGTGACTTGTTGGAAGAATATAATTTTAATGATATTGAACTATTGAAAGTTGGTCATCATGGGAGTAAGACAAGTTCAAGTGAAGAATTTATTCAGAAAGTAAATCCTAAGTATTCGATTATCTCAGTAGGTCAAAACAATTGGTATCATCATCCCAATGAGGAAGTATTAAATCGCTTGAAAAATTCTGTTGTTTATCGAACTGATCAAGATGGAAGTGTTATGATTAAGATAAGAAATGATCATTTAGATATAAAGACGTATGCTCCATGAAGAATTAAAAAGTTGTAACGATTTAGTTTTTTAACCATAATATATAGTAAGTCGTTTAATTTTTAAACGCTTTACATAGATTTGGGTTACAGTTCAGATAGAAACAACACTTTTATTTATTTGTTTCTATCTTTTTAATTACTATTCTACTAGAAAAAACAAAAAAATAATAGACTTTAAATAGTCAAACAATTTAGATATAATATTACAAAAGGTAAGGTAATGT
>CASFOW010000031.1 GCA_949296705.1 uncultured bacterium | reverse complement strand
TTATTAGAATAAGTATCCATTCCTTTTTTGGTTAGTGTAATATCAGTAAAACTAATATTATAATGGGCATCAAGTGTTCCAGTATTTTCTACTGTAAATTGATGAACATAAGCATCTTCTTCTTCGGTTGGAATAATATTAGTAGCTTGAATATCTTTTCCCGTATGATAAGTTAATTCTAAAGTACCACTTTTTACTACTTGTTCATCTGATGTTGCGATTGCCGTAAAATAAGCATAACTTACTCCTGTTAGAATAAATGTTCCTGCTATAATTAATAAACTTACGATTAATGTTTTTCTATTCATCTTTTATCCCTCCTTGTACCTGGACTTACCTTTTCCTACTTATTATCTACCATAAATTATACCCCCCCCCCAAGCATTTTTACAAGAAAAAAATTCGCCAGAAAAATGTAGATTGACGAATTAATTTACCCTGGAAATGACGAATTGTTTTACCCTGTTAAAAAATTAAATTTAATCTTAATAAAACCGAGAAAGTTATCAATAACTATAAGGAGCAAAATACTTTTAATTTTTAACTATCTTGATATAATTTTAATAATTTACTATGAAAATCTTCTTCTACTAATTCAATAGAAGATAAAGATACTTCTAAAGCTTCTTTATAACTACCTTTATGAAACAACATTTCAGCATTACTAAGACCTGCATCCACTTCGTCCATTATACTACGAAACTTATTTCCATAGACAATAGCCATTTCTGCTAATTGAGCAGTTTTAATCATTTCATTTGTCGTATTATATAATTTTAATACCAAATCTCGTGCAGTATCTACCCTCATATTTAATACTTTAATCACAATTGGTTTCTTATCTAGTTCTTTAATAATTTCTAAAATTGCTTCATTAGCTTCTGATAATTCTATAAAATAATTATTCATAATAATTGGCAACTTATAACTACGAATTCTACTTTTACACTGTTTTAAAAGTTCTTGAATATCATCCAACTGTTCTCTAGCTCGCATTTCATCTTCATGCATACTACCTAAAGTTCTTAAAGAAACATCAAGTTCTTCTTCTAATGCTTTCAAATTACCATTTAAAGTAGAAATCTCCTTCGAAGCATCCGAATAAGGCTTAGTTTTATCTTTTAAATCCTGAACCAACTTTTTATAGTCAGCTTGTAAAGTTCTCATTCTGCGACTAATATCATCCAAAGTAACAATATCTTCATCCTTTAAATCATACATACTTTTAATATCATCTAATTGAGCATAAATATCTTTAATAATCTTTGTCGTCTTCTTTAATTTCTTTTCAAATAATAAAGATTCTTCCTCATATACTCTTCGTGCAAAACGTTCCTTTTCAAAATCATTAAAAATAGAATCCAAATAATCAAGCATCGTTTTAAGTTCAAACATACAGTCTTCTAAATTAAGTACTCGAATACGATCTAATATTGTACTAATATTTTTTCTTGATTCTTCCATATTATAAGGAATCTTTAAATAACCAAGAGGGTATCCTTTTTCTTCCATCTCGTTACTAGTAGTTTCAATTTCTTCAATTCTTCTAGGAATTAACTTTTCAGCTAAAAGAACCAAATTAGGGGCTTCTTCAATCACGATAGCCATATGATCAATCATAGTATCTAATGCTTTAACAATATGAATTACTTCTTCATATTCATTCTTTTCCATGACATTTTCAAAATCTAAAAATCTTTTTTCTATATTTTCAAACTGTAAATCAATAACATCCGCAATATCTTCATAATCACTACGATGATTTTTAAATGTTTTCACTAAATGTCGATATTTTGTTTTTAATTTAGTTACGATACTACGATACTTTTCTTCACTCAACGTAATCTCTTTAATCTCACTTAATAATTCATTAGCACTCTCTCTAGCTTTATAAATTTCAATCTCAGTCTTGGCCATTTTTTTACGAATTGTCTTATAATCTTTACCGTTTGTTGACTCTAAATCAAGCTCTATAATCATATCATTGATTAAAGCAATCTTATTATCTCTTATCATCTCAAAACGACGTTGCCAGTTTTTATATTTTTCTCCCATCTTATCATTCTTAATAATCGGTTCCACTTTAGAAAGTTCAGATAAAACCGGAGTAGATGCGATCATATTTTTCTCTTTATCTAAAGTCTCTAACTCATCCTTAATAATTTTTACTTTATGTTTTTGAATCAACACTAAAACAACAGTAATACTAATCACTGCGATTACAACAAAAGTACCGACAAGTAATATCACACCATTCACCCAAGTTCACCTCTATTTATCCTATATATACCATTCTAGCACATAAGTTATGAATTTTGGATATTTTTTGACAAAATTTAACGACAAAAAGGGTGATAAAAATAGAGTATGTCAAAAAGAAGAAAAAGACCACTCTAATTCTAACCATAATAATTAATATATAAACCTTTCTTTTATACTTTGATAATTATATTCTAACACCAAGGAAACTACTCTTTAATAATACGATTATCTATGAAAGAATTACAGAATAATTTTTTCTGAAATCCAGAAACTACCCCTTCATTAAAATAACATTCACATAAATTGCCCTCGTGTTTTAAAAATCTTCTAGTAGAAGGAAATAAATTAAATAATCCTACATGTGTTTTTTCATAAGAATCTTTATAATAAAAATCCAATTCTTTATCTATATATTCATATAAATAGTTTCTAATTCCTGTCAAAGTAAAAATTTCATTTCTTATTTTCTTTAAATCATCTAAATCTTCAACATTTTTTAATTTTTTCTTTTCTGAACGAATCCTTAAGGATAATAAACGTACGCCAAAAGCAAGTTCACTAAAAGTTAATTTTTCAACTATCTTTCTACTGTGTAATTTCCACCAAGAATTAAACTGTCCATAATGTTCAAATTCCTGATTTAAAAGACGTAAGGCACTAAAAACCGGAGCAAAATTCCAATCGTTAAGACGAGCTTCCTCAAATAGTTGTCTAAGTTCACTATCTTTAACCTCATTTCTACAATCTACAACCTTCAGAAACTCTTTATATTCACAGAATTCATTATCGGTATCAAGTCTTTCAAAATTTCTTATCACAAACTCTTCTTTTTCCTTTTCCACTTCATCATCAAACCAACCTTCTTCTTCCAATTGTTTCCTTAGTTGTTTTATTTCCTGAGCTTTCTTTTTCTCTACTTCTCTATCAAATTTTCTTTCAGCAATAATTTCTTGATCTCTTCCTATCAGAAGTGTAGAAACCCCTTTAGGAAGATGATATTTTCTTTCTAAACGAAATTTTAAGATTTCATCAACAATAGTTTCTTCACTATTTTCACTCTCAAGGATGGAAACTAGTTGTGAAGTTGGATAAAACTTAATAAGACTTTCTTCTAAATTTCTTGTTCTCATAATGCATACTCCTTTTCGTAATATTGTTATTAGTATAACATCTAGCAATAGAAGAGTAAACATCATCACTCAACAAAAATTAAACAATCCTTAAAAACTGGCACAAAAAGGAATACAAAAAACACCAATAATGGCATCCAAAAAATTAAATGGGATCAAAATTAATTGACAAAGCTAAAACTTTTCTATATAATAATAACGCATATTCATTGAACAGCACTTGTTTTTCGTTTATTAACGTGTTCTTTGAAGTTAGTAGTAACCTATGCTGTTGGGTGAACCTATTGAAAAGGACTCCCTAGTAAATGGAAAAGCACGCATTCAATGCTTATGAAATAAACATTGAAGGAGGAAATTATTATGGCAAGATATACAGGGCCAAGTTACAAACAATCACGTCGCGTTGGTTATTCGTTAAGTGAAACAGGAAAAGAATTAGCTCGTCGTCCTTACTCACCAGGTCAACATGGAAAAGATCGTAAAGGAAAACCATCTAACTATGCTGAACAATTAAAAGAAAAACAAAAAGTAAGATTCATGTATGGAATCAATGAAAGACAATTCCGCAAGACTTTCGACGAAGCAAAGAAGCTTCAAGGTATTCATGGTGAAAACTTCTTAAGATTACTAGAATCAAGACTAGATAATGTTGTTTATCGTTTAGGACTTGCAACTACTCGCCGTGGTGCACGTCAATTAGTTAATCACGGACATATTACAGTAAATGGAAAGAAAGTAGATATTCCATCATACCGTGTAAAAGTTGGAGACACTGTTGCTGTTAAAGAAAACTCTAAGGAGCATAAAGCAATCAAAGCTGCCCTTGAAAAAGTAACTAAACGTGTTGAATACGTAACTTTCGACGATAAGAAATTAGAAGGTAAACTTGTAAGATTACCTGAACGTAACGAACTTAACGCAGATATCAACGAATCATTAATCGTAGAATTCTATAACAGATAAAAAGTTGCCTTGATTGGCAACTTTTTTCATAAAAAAAACAGATAGAAGCTTTTTCTACCTGTTTTTTAAAATCCACAATAAACATACTGACGAGTTTTTGGACGTATTTTCATAAAGCAAGGTTGTGCAGTATACCGGTAAACATAAACTGGACGGTTAACAAATAAAATCATCGGTACTGCTTCTGGATAAACCCTAACATTAGAAATACTTCTAGTTACCTCTTGCGTCCTTCTTAAATAAGAAGTATATTCTTGATACAAAGAACAAAGCGCCATAATCATCATTAAATTCTCTACATAACGTTGACGTTCATAAATAGATTGATCAAGAGCAACTTGAGGCTTATTACTATTTTTGAAGGAAGCAGATGCTTGGTGATAAGGCTTAGTATGAGAAGTCGCTTTCGCCGTAAATGGCTCATAGGAATAACTTTCATACGCAGTTTCTTCATTCTGGTTAGAACGATAAGTATCATACTTACTATATCCATCAAAAGTATAATTAGTCGCTTGCTTTTGAGAAGTAGTGGTCTTTTGCTCTTGCTTCTTCGTTCTCGTCTGTTTTAATTTGCTATCAAACTCTTGTCTTTTCTTAGCGTTAGAAAGAACTTGGTAAGCATCACACACTTCACAAAACTTTTCTTCTTGTCCTTTATGCTCATCTGGATGATACTCCTTTACAAGTTTACGATAAGCTTTCTTTATTTCTTCATTGGAAGCATCTTCAGATACTCCTAATACTTGATACCAATTTTTTAGCATTATATCCCTTCTTTACAAGTGTATAGTATACAACAAAATGCATAAAAATGCAATTAACTCAAAAATTTTTCGTTTATCTTTTCGACATATGTCTCACTAAAACGAATACAGCGAATCGTCTTTTTCTCTACCACAGTAATGATAGAATCCACTTTCTCAAAAGAATGATTCTCTCCATCTACTGCAATCAACAAATCTTCATGCCCTTTTTTAGGAAGAAAAGTAATCACTCGATTTTCTGGAATGATAACAGAGTTACGAAGCGTTCGATTCACTTTAGAATTAAGTGGCGCAATAGGAGTAAGTTGAAGTGTATGAAAGTCATCAAAAACGACACTACCACCAAACGATAAATTATAGGCAGTTGACCCAATTGAAGTCGCCACTAACATTCCATCTCCTACATAATGTTCCAACAATTGTTGATCGATCAAAACATCAAAATAAGTAGTATTTAAACACTTATCGCGTATCACAATTTCATTTAACGAGTAGAAAAAGTGCGAATTCTTACCACATTGAACTATAGTTTCTTGAACACCAATTTCTGAAAAATGAAAGTTTCCATTCTTTAAAGAAGATACCACTTCTTCAATACAGTCAAGCTTTCCTTCCTGTAAAAAGCCAAGTGTACCAGCATTAATACCTAAATAATAGATATTACTATCAAAATTATTGTTTCTTACCATTCGTAAAAACGAACCGTCCCCACCAATCGCAATTGCCAAATCGTATTGTTCATCAACAATAAGAAAGCTAGCCTTCTTTAATGCCTTCTCTACAACTTTAGCAATTCTTTTAGCTTTCGCATTATGATTAACAAATAACTTTACGGTCTTTAATTTCTTAATCATGATTTCGATTATACCTAAACAAGAAAGATGGGCGATGACCACCACCGGTTTGTACCTTATCTGTTTTTACCGTCTTTTTGGCAATAATACGACGAAAAGCAGGATCCAATAATTTCTTTCCCAAAATCACTTCATATACTTGTTGAAGTTCCCCTAAAGTAAAATATTCCGGCATCATATTAAAAACAATATCTGTATATTCTACTTTATTCTTTAACCTAGAAATACCTGATACAATTACCTTAGCATGATCAAAAGCCAAATGATCGTCCTTCTTTACAAAATATTCATACCGGTCACTTGTTGGACTTTTCAAACGCTTACCAACGACAATAGAAAAGTTTTCACATCCATTATCAAGCATCACTTGGATTTCTTTATCATCCTCTAAAATATGCATTGTAAACCAAGAAGCATTCTCTGGTAAATGATCATTTAAACGATTTTTATCCACTAATGCCATATAAGCTGTACTGACAATACGCATTCTAGGATCACGATTAACATCACCAAAAGTATAAAGTTGTTCCATATAAATATTTTTTAAATTTGTCTCCGTTTCCAAGATACGCTTAGCTGCTTCATCGATCGTTTCATCAACTCTTAAAAAGCCACCTGGTAAACACCACTTATCTTTAAATGGATAAGTATTCCTTTTGACCAATAACACACTAAACTTTTTCTCTGATAATTTCCGATAATTTCCAGTTTCTTCACTAGATACACTAAAAATTAATACATCAGCAGTAAGGGCTAAGCGATCAAACTGACTGGGATCATAATCTCGTAAAAACTCTTCCTCAGAACGATATTCTTTCTTATCCATATATGTTCACCTCTCTTATATACAATTTGATTATAACATCTCTACGAAGAAAAAAACAAGAAACTTTACTAAGAGAGTAACGATAGTAACATCTTTCCAACCTTTTCAATAACTGTCTTCTTATTCTTTTCCCGCACAAATTCATGAACTTGAATACACTCCTGGTAAAAACGATTATTTTTCCTATCATAAATACTAATATAAACTAAATTACGTTTATTAGGATTAGAATTATTAGGATCAATACAATTAAGCATCCCCGTTATTCCAATACCATAATCACTATCCGCAAATTGACTAATCTGATAACTCATTTGATCCGCAACCTCAAAACTATAGACTGTATATCGGTCAATCACTTCTTTATCAACACCCATTTTCACTTTAGCATCATTTGAGTAAGTAACTATAGAAATTCTAAGTACTTCACTTGATCCTTCAATATCGGTAATACAATTAACTACCCCACCACCAGTACAGGACTCCATTGTCGCAATCGTCTTTTTGGCTTTAGAAAGTAGTTTTACAATTTCACGATATTCTTCTAACATAAAAATCCCTCCATTATTCTTAGTATACTACAGATTAGAACCAATATATTTTTTAAAACGTACTTTAGCCTTTTCTTGATCCCAATTTCCATCAAAATACGGATTCCAAGAATAGTAATCAAATTCATTTTCTAATTTTTCTTTATCATAATTTGGATATAATTTCCCATCATTTACATAATCAATAATAATATTCGTCGCAATTAATGTTCCATTTTCTCGTAATTTTTTCATTAACTCGACAGCTTTCTTAGTTTCATTTACATTTCGATTCATAATTTTTAACACTTCACCATCAAAACTTTGAACAGGACAATGAACTACTCTTAACAACCCTTCTTGACTAAGAGCAATTAACTCCTCTTCGCAAAGATTTAAATTCACAGGCTCAACATTTCTAATCGAAATATCCTTTTGTGCCGTATGAGCTATTTGACACCATCCTTTAATCTGATCAGCTGTTGGACTATCAGAAATTAATACTACGTTTTCATGATTCAAAAACTCATCTATTTGTTCATCAGGAATCATCGTGTAATTATCTCCTCTAGTATGACGAATCGTACAGTATTTACACTTTCCATGGCACCCTGCTCCTATCTTTAATGGATAATCATTACGGAACAAATTACCTGGAGCTAGAGTTTCTTCTGTTTCTTCAAAGTTTGGTACCCAGAAAGGTTTTTCATAATGAACTAAATCCATTCTATCTAATTCTTGACCAATTACTCTAACAACATCTAAGCGCTTACAATAATCCGGTAACAAAATATCCATTCTTTGCGCTAAACAACCACCAACATAAACATCTTTTCCCGTTAAATTGTGTAATCTTTCGGCAACTTGTAAATCATTTAAAATTGCTAAATCGGTCACTTGACATCCGAGCACTACCAAGCTATCCGCATCTTCTATCTTATCTACCATTCGGTCCATATAACGATTTGCCCATGATAGAAAATCGCTCCATACTGACATACAAGCCGCACTCGTCGCATAAATTTTTCCTATTAAATCTTTCTCTTCATAAATTGTTCCTTCACCAAATACATTATTCACTTTTTTCATAAAATCATTCCTCCATTTTCTTATATTCTTGATCTATACCATTAACTGAATATAATTTTTTACTTTCAAGTTCAGGGAGAAAAAAAATATAGTCTTTCCCTTTTTTAGAGAGCTTCTAATATCGGTAGAAGAAATATCCACAACCAAACTAATATTTCCCCATTAAATTTGTTCATTATAGTATCTATATCAACTCCTTTTCTTTGAATTACCAACATAAGATAAATTTCTAAAATATAAAAACAATTTTTCAAATAGTAATCTCACTTAAAATATTTGAACCACAGATAAAATAACTGTCATCATTAGAATTATAGTAAATTACATCAAGGTTTCACTACTCTCACCTCTTCTTTATTTTTTTCAATACATCATTTTGATCATCAAATATAGCTTTTAATGAGCCCTTATGATGAAGCGTATGAATAATATTCGCTAACCTTGGCGCACAATTGACATCTTCGTACCATTCTTCATGTTTAATCGTAGATGGTACATAAGATAAATTCGTAGCATAGAGTTTATCAAACAATCCCTGTTGATAAGCAGATATAAACTTATCCACACCTTCTGTTAATAACGCAAAAGTCGCAACCAGATAAACTTTACCTGCCCCATGTTCTTTTAAATACTTAGCAACTTCTAGCATCGAAGTACCACTAGCAATTAAATCGTCGACCACAACAATATCTTTTCCTTCCACTTCCGTACCTAGATAAACATGTTCAACTATCGGATTTTTACCATCCACAACTTTACTTAAATCCCTTCTTTTATAAAATACACCCACATCGCAACCTAAGATTTCAGCATAATACTTCGCTCTTTCCATAGCACCCATATCAGGACTAGCAACCAATAAATTATTAATTTCTTCTTTCTCAATTAACTGAGATAATACATCGTGAGCTACATAAAAATTTTCAAAGGGAAGATTAGGAATCGCATTCCCAACATTGGGATCATGGCAATCGAATGTAACAATATGATTAACACCTAAAGCTTCTAATTCTTTAAGCGCTATCGCACAATCTAATGATTCCTTTCCCTTACGACGATGTTGTCTAGATTCATAAAGAAGAGGCATAACCAAAGTAATTTTAGAAGCATATCCACTTATCGCTGAAATTACGCGTTTGACATCCTGAAAATGTTCATCTGGAGACATATGATGACAAAATCCATGCATAGAATAAGTAAGAGAATAATTACCAACATCACACATGATATAAATATCTTGATCTCGAACAGTACCATTAATTCTTATTTTTCCCTCTCCATTATTAAAGCGATCTCTAGTAATCGGAATCACATGAGAATCAGTAGTATGTTCCAATCCCTTAAGGATTTCATCTGTCTTAACCCCAAGTTCTTCAATATTATCCAAAACAATCAATTTTAAATTTGAATTCATAACTCACCTCTTATTAACAATATATTAATAACACGTTGTAAAAAAATAACTCCTTTTTGTTATTAACATTATATTAATAACAATTGCTTTTGTCAAGCCTTAATACTAAAAAAATGAAAATAGTCATAAAATATCCTAAAAGAGGATCCAAATGAATGAACAAAAATTAACCAATCAACAATTATTTATCATAGATGGTCAACTAGTAGGCACTATTTTATACATCATCTCGCTTATTATCTCGATCATTGTTATTGTCAATCAAAGAAAAAGAGCGCTAAATCAAGAAGAATTCTTGACTAATGAAGAATCACAAATCATCACTTTAATCAACAAAATTTTTATCGTTCTACTCATCCTTTGGTTCCTATATTTGAACTATAAGAGCTATCAACTAGCCAAAGATACCAATCAAAGTACTTCTTCCTTAAAATCTCAGATATTTGCTTCTTTCCTATCTCTAACGGCTGCTTTAATCACCCTTTACGTAGTCGCAACAGACTTTAACAACACCAATTTTCAAACCGCCGAAATTGAAAACCCATTTATCTAACTTTAAATATAAAAATAATTATGTTATAGTTAATAGTAAGAAAGTAGATGGTAATATGGAAGAATTAGGAATCATCATTGCGCCAAACGGCGAATACATGAAATTTGGAAAATGGATCCCTAGAATTGAACGAAAAGAAGAAGATAATCATGTCTGGCACTCAGATAGTTTCTTAAGTGAAGTATATCCTACTCCTTGGTTTCAACAGCTAAATAATCCCTACAACAATACTTGGGAAATCCACAGACAAATCGATAACTTTGCGAAAAGTGGAACCATAATCATATTAAATAATCAAGAAATATCCAAAGATAAACTAAGAACTGGAGTTGTCTTAGCCGGACCAATAAATATGACATCAGAACAAATTGCCACTTTAGAACAAGAAAAAGAACGCCTCGTTGCCTTTGAAAATAATGATTACTCCTTTATTGATCTATTTAATACCGAGGGAGAATACGATATTGAAAAAAGTTTCTATCACTTAACTGATTTTTATAATTATATCGAAGAGATAAAAAAAGAAAAAAGGACTAGATAAAAATACTCTATCAGAAAATATTACTGATAGTTTTGTATTATGATAATACAATATAAACTCAATTATCTTGATCTAAGGACTTAAATAAATTCCTAAACTAAGTACTATAGCAAACTTCCATATTGTACTTAAACTAAATATCTGTCCATAATTAGAACTTTCAATATTCGGAATAAAGCCTCCACTATAATTACATTCCATAACAAATTTAGCAATAGTAAAATGTTTTAACTTTCCTTTTCAAAATCTGATCAACAAGAATAATATACATAATTTTCCTCGTTTTCATTCATTAATGCGCACCATTTTCCTAAGCAAAAATCTCATTTACTCAGTAAAAAGCTCATTTATTCGGTAAGATTTCGTGCTATAATAATGACAATAGAGGAAAACAAAATTTAAGAAGGTGTTATATGAAAAAACAAAAGTTTCTTGTTTCAATCATTACTATCCTATTATTTTTTCTTATTCTAAAAGAATCCTATGCTTATTTTGGTGTTACTAAGCAATCTGTATCTCAATCAATAACAACTGGAAAGATTATCTATGATGTAATAATAGATACTAATCCTAATTATATTGAGAATAATCTTGCTTATTTTAGAGTTACAGTAACCAATACCAAAAATGGAAAAACTAATCCTGCTCCAATTAAATATCAATTAACTCTTCAAAATGATGAAAGATCAAACGGAATATTTTACTACATCGACTCAGAAGGAAATACAAGTAGTGAAACAGGTGAATATTTAAATACAATTACTAGTCAAGAATACATTTTTAGTACTAAAGAAGAATCAAGAGTGTTTAAAGTCTATGTCAAAGTACCAAGCGGTTTAAAAGAAACCGTGAATTTTAAAATAAATATAAAATTCAAAGCATTATAATAGAGGTGTAACATGAATAAAAAGCTAATCTTTTTAGGAACCCTATTAATTATTATCGGAATAATACTTGCAGCAAATGACAGTTTGTCCTATTTTGGAACAAGTTCCTATACCGGAATAATAACTATTCCAGAAAATAATTATTGTATAAATAACGGAATTACTAAGTTAAGTGATTGTATACTAGTGATGGAAAATTATGCGGAAACACCAGAAGCAGCAAAGACTTATATTGAGTCTAAAGGAGAAGCAACAACTAATCAAACAGCGCCTACAATTACTTTCCAAGAGATGTCAACTGAAGTGTCAAATACTACAAACGGAGTAATTTCTACAACCGCCCATTTTACTTTAGGAAAAAGTTATACTTTTAATGCTACGACTGGTATGTTTACGTTGACCAATTACAATAATAATGAATTAAGTGATGAATATATTGATTATTATACCTGTGGTTCAACAACTGGTACTTACACTTCATGTACGACAATGTATCAAATTAAAGCTTATGAGAAGGTAGAGTCAGGCAGCTCGACAACATATAAAGTAACTTGGGCGATTCGTTATAATTCCAAAGTTTTGGAATCATTAGATTCTGAAATTGGATTATATGCAACTACTGACGATGAAGGAACCTCTTATTTTTATCGTGGAGCGGTAGAGAATAATTATTTATCTTTTGCCGGATATATTTGGCGAATTGTAAGAATTAATGGTAATGGTAGTATTCGTCTAATTTATTCTGGAACTTCAACTTCCGCAACGGGTAGTGCTACTTCAATTGGAACTAGTCAATTTAATTCGAAATACTTTGATCCTACTTACGTTGGTTATAAGTACCATGAGAACTTTCGATTGAAAGATGACCCTACACAAGTGAACTATACCAATATTTCCGATAATAATATTTATTATTACAGTGATTCTTATAGTTTTAATGAAGATACAAGAAAATTTACGTTGAATGGAAACAAGATATCGGGTACTTGGGAAAGTGTTAATCAAGAGGCGGTAGCGAGTTATCCATATACCTGTTTAAGCACAAATGAAAATGGAACCTGTGATTTTCTATTACGATTAAAGGGCTATAATAGTCCAACTAGTGCGAAAGTAAATTATATTGCCTATTCTTCAGTGGATTATCCATCACTGTTAAATAATACAAATGATTCGACGATTAAAGGCAAAATCGATAGTTGGTATGCAGCAAATATTCAAAACAAACAAGATAGCGATGGAGTAAGTTACGCATCATACCTAAGTGATGAAATATTTTGTAATGATCGAACCTTTACTTCTGGAGATGGTTATTCTATTTCTAAAACAACGATTTTTAGTCCGTACTATCGTGTATTAAATCAGAAAAAACCAAGTTTATCCTGTACTCAACAAGCGGATAAATTTACGGTAGGTACAGAGAAGGGGAATGGGGCATTAACTTATCCAGTCGGCTTAATCACAATCGATGAAGCAGCTTTTGCGGGCGGTGTTTATCTATCAGCTAATCAAGAATATTATTTGTATACCGGCCAAACCTATTGGACCATGTCGCCGTCTCACTTCAATTCGTCCCCTACGAACGCGCACGCCTGGTACGTCACTTCGACTGGTTACTTGAATGTGTCTTGGGTCACGCCGTCGCGCGGCGTCCGCCCAGTCGTCAATTTATCTTCTGATATCTTAATTTCTGGAGGAGATGGAACGAAAAATAATCCTTACACAGTCGCACTTCCCAACAATTAAAGCAAAAAAAAGAATCGTATTTAAACGACTCTTTTTTAATCTAAATCTTTAAGCCAAGAACGAACACTCGCATCACTTGGCATTCTTAAATCTCCTCTTGGAGAAAGGCTAACTGTTCCTACTTTTGGACCATCTGGTAGACAGTTTCGTTTAAATTGTTGAGAGAAAAATCTCTTGATGAAAACTTTTAACCACTGTTTAATCTCCTCTTCCTGATAATCAGGTTCAAAAGTTTTAGTTGCTAAGAATAAAATTTTATCTAAAGATACCCCATAACGGAAAAAGTGATATAAGAAGAAGTCATGAAGTTCATAAGGACCAATTTTATCCTCCGTTTTTTGTTCAATTTCGCCCTCTTCTGTTGGTGGCAACAACTCTGGAGAAATAGGGGTATCTAAAATATCATAGAGAATGTCTTTTACTTTTTCATCACTATCCGCAACAAAGCGAACTAAATACTTAACTAATGTTTTAGGAATACTATTATTAACGGCATACATACTCATATGATCACCATTATAGGTACACCATCCTAACGCAAGTTCGGAAAGGTCTCCTGTTCCTACCACAATTCCGCCAACCTCATTCGCAACATCCATTAAAATTTGAGTTCTCTCACGAGCTTGAATGTTCTCATAGGCAACATCATAAACTTTTGGATCATGACCAATATCCTTCATATGTAATAAACTAGCTTCTACAATCGGAATTTCTCTTACCTCTACATCATAGGCCTTCATTAACTTTAACGCATTATCCAAAGTTCGTTTCGTCGTTCCAAATCCCGGCATGGTAATCGCTACAATATTTTTCGTCGAAATTCCCAATTTTTTATAAGCTTCCACAATAACTAAAAAAGCAAGAGTAGAATCCAATCCACCTGAAATACCAATAACCGTTTTCTCACAGTGAATATGATGAAGACGTTTGGCTAATCCACAAGCCTGAATTTGAAAAATCTCATGACAGCGTTCTGTTCTTTTGGTCAAATCATGTGGAACAAATGGGAAACGTTCATAATCACGACGTAAAGTAGAACTATCTGGAACATGAACCATAATTTCACGACAAGGTTTACTTGGATGAATTCCCATATAACTGATATCTTTCATTCTAAGTGTATGTAACTTAAAAACATCAATATCCGCAATTAACATTTCACTATCAAATTGAAAGCGTTTACTTTCTGTTAAGATTGCCCCATTTTCACTAATTAAAGCATGACCAGAAAACACCACATCACTACTAGATTCAAATACACCACTCGATGTATAAACATATCCAGCTATCAACTTACTAGATTGATTAGACACTAAACTACGACGATAGTGATATTTACCAATTAGTTCATTACTACTAGATAAATTAAACAATAAATGCGCTCCATTTAATGCCAAATCCTGACTAGGTGGTAAAACACTCCATAAATCTTCACAAATCTCAATACCGAAAGAAATTTCCAAATAGTCTAAATCACGGAAAATAAGATCTGTCCCAATAGGAACCGTCTGTCCTAAAATCTCCACTTCTTTTTTCATTAAATCAAGACTAGAAGAGAACCATCTTTGTTCATAAAATTCGCTATAATTAGGAATATACGTCTTAGGTACCACTCCTAAAATCTTTCCTTTTTGAATAACAACCGCACAGTTAAATAGCTGATTATCAATAGAAAGTGGGATTCCCAAAATAGTAATCAATTCTAACTCTTTACTCATCCTTAAAATTTCTTTCAACTGTTCTAAAACATCAGCTAATAAATTCCGTTGAAAAAATAAATCACCACATGTATAACCAGTCAGAGATAACTCCGGAAAAGTTAAAATTCCTACTTCTTCTTTCTCCGCTTTAATCATTTCTTGAACAATTTGTTCTCGATTATACTTACAATCAGCTACTATTAATTTAGGAACACTCGCTCCTACTCGTACAAATCCATATTTTTTCATTACATCCTCCTATACTTTTAAATATTGTTTTGCTTTTTCCAAAGCAAGCTGTGAATTTGCCCCTTTGATAAGTCCATTATTTAACATTTCATACGCTTCGTCTACCCGACAAATGAAATAATGAATAAATTCATCCTTATCTAACATCTGTTCCGATACTTTAAGACAACCTTTAGCTAAGACAATAGAATTATAAGCACTAGAACAGCCTTCATCTTGATAACAGCCACCAATCAAAGTAAATTCTTGCGCTTGATAACCAGTCTCTTCTTGAAGTTCGCGCCTAGCAGCCATAATTGGCGTTTCTTCCTTTTCAATATATCCAGCTGGAAAACCAATTCCTACTCCTTCTTTAGTATGTACTCGAGGTTCAACTACCATAACTACTTCTTTATCTAAAGTAACGGGAACAATGATCACTGCATCCCCATTTCTTCCCTGCTTCAACAATTTTTCACGGACAAGCATTTTCCCATTAGCAAGAAAATAACGTCCCGCTGTCGTAGTCAAAAACGGATGTAGAGAGAAACTATCCACTTCTTCATTTCTAACAATCCGGTAATCCTCTTGATACCGAGCTAACTCTTCTAATTTTTCTTTACGCATGATATTCACCTAACTTTTTTTGGTAAGCAGCCTTTTTCTCACGAACATTTTTTAATTTGCTATCTAACATTGCCTCTTTTAAGTTTCGTAAATTTTCACTTAAATCGACATAATATGTATGTGGTTGATAAATATCTGTAATTCTATCTGTCAAAGTCTCATATTCCTTCTTACAATATTCCCGAGATAGCTTAAGATCAGGTACTTCATAAATTAAATTTCCCGCATCAAAAATAGGAACTTGTAACTCACGAACCGTATAATTAGCTAGTTCTGTCTTCTTCCAAGGGTTTTTATCGTCAACTAATGTATAATGATTAGTATCGATTACTTCATCATGGCGAGTAATCACATCCCCTAATACTTTACCTGTCTCTTTATCATAAAAACGATAAACTTTCTTATAGTCAGGATTTAATACCTTAACTGTATCTTCGCTAACTTTAATTCGGGGAATAATTTGATTATTTTCTACAACAGCAACTAATTTATAGACAAAGTTCGCTCTATCTCGACTAGCCACAATATTATCACCAATACCATAGCTATCAATTTCAGCCCCATTTTTAAGCATAGTATCTACCATTCTAGCATCTAAGCCATTCGATACACAAATATCGACATTATCCATTCCAGCTTCTTTAAACATTCGTCTTGCCATTCTCGTTAAATAAACTAAATCTCCACTATCGATCCTAATTCCTTTTAAACGAAAGCCAAGTGGATCTAAATACTCTTTTTGAAGACGAATTGCATTTAAAATACCGCATTCTACATCATAAGTATCGACTAATAAAACAAGATTATTCTTATCAGGAGCATGTTTAGCATATTCTAAAAAGGCATCGTATTCATTGTCATAAGCCTGAACTAAAGCGTGAGCAATAGTACCAACGACAGGAATCTGATACTTTTTGCCAGCTAAAACATTGCTTGTTGCGCTACATCCGCCTAAATATGCATATTTACTTTCTAAAAGAGTCGCATCAATTCCGCCACGTACTCGTCTAGCACCAAACTCAGCTACTGCTTTTCCCTTCGCTGCTTCAGTTATCTGTTTACTAGCTGTAGCTGTCAAACTCCCAGTATTAAAACAAGTAAGTAAAGCAGTTTCTAAAAGTTGAGCTTCAATAATTGGCGCTTTAATTGTCATAATTGGTTCATTAGGAAAAATCATTGTGCCATCAGGAACCGCATAAACATCGCCAGTAAAATGAAGTTTTTTTAAATAGTCAAGAAATTCTTCTGTTAATTTACCCGTTGAACGTAAATATTCGATATCTTCTTTATCAAAATGAAAGTTACGAATATACTCAATTGCTTCTTCTAAACCACCAGACACTTGATAACCACTACCTAAAACATTACTACGAGAAAAAACATCAAAATAGGCAATTTCTTCACTCCTACCAGAATGATAATAAATATCTGCCATGGTAAGTTCATAAAGATCCATCATTAAAGTTTTATTTTTCATCTTATTTCATCTCCTTTTTAAGAATTTTCGCTCCTTGTTGAGCAAGTAATAAATAAGCAGCATCACTATATAAAGAAGCATCATGATATGGGGCATCATAGGTTTCAATTCCTTCTTGATGAATATTGACTTCAACTTGGCGATTATTCTGATCAAAATAATTCATCATCCCAATTACTCCATTCACAACACAAATATCTGTACAACAACCAACTACATCAAAATGATGAATATTACTCGTCTCTTCCATCAACTCGGTAAAACCTAAAGCTTCTCGAAAACTCGTACAATTTTTCTCTAAAGTATAAACATTTTCTAACGATAAATAAGGTTGAAATTCATCAATAATTTCTACTTCCGTTGTTCCTTTAATACAATGTTTAATTCCCTTAAAACGGTTATGTTCTACTGAATCCACATCATGACAATCTTTAATAAATAAAATCATCTCTAAATCTTTAACATATTGATCCAATAATTTTTTCTGATAAGGAATTACCTCTTCAATTCGCCTATCATGGAGTCCCCCTTCTCTTACAAATCCATTTACCATATCAACTACAATTAATCCTTTATGGTACACTTTTAAATTTTTCATATTATCCTCCTCTTATTAACAAAGTATTAATAACAAAGACGATAAAAGTAGTTATTTGAACTCTAATTCCGCCTCTTGTTATTAACATTATATTAATAACAAGAGATTTTGTCAATATCTTTTTAACAAAAAATTAAAAAGAACACCAAAAAAAAGAAACATCATTAAAGATGTTCTTTCAAATACTTACTTGATAAACAATACCCGTAACCTAGAATCTACTTTGACTAACTTACCAAAATAATCCCGACCATTCTCATGAGAAGATAACAAATTTCCATCTTTACTGTTACTATAACCAGTAATATATAAATTACTGTTATCAGTAACAATTCCCGTTAAATTATCATCATTACTACCACCATAAACTGTCTTCTTCTCCATCTCGCCATCTAAATCATATTTTACAAATATCCCAGCTTTGTTGATTCCATCAGTAAAAATCTTAAGTCCTGAATCTGTAGAATTACTATATCCAACAACATAAAGATTATTTCCATAAGCGGTAAGAGAATTATAATGTTCTAAGTTACTTCCTCCAAATGTTTTTTCAAACAATAAATTGCCATCTATTGAATATTTAAGTAAAAGTGCATCAGTATTAGAAGTATCTCTTTCTTCATCAACCAATTCACTATCTAAAACTTTTTTTCCGCCTACAACATACAAATTATCTTTAAAATAATAGATATCCGATAAGCCTAAATCATCAGTATATAAATATTCTTTATGCCAACTATATTGACCATCTGCTTGGAAACAAGCAAGTATTCCTATATCTTTTTGATCAAGACCAACGGCATAGATACGATCTTTAGCTACTTCTACACCCCTAAAAGTTGTACTATCAGTATTACCAAAATACTTTTTCCATACTAAACTTCCAGAAGTACTATACTTAACAATAACAGCGCCATTTTCTAAATCTTGATCAGATAAACTTTGACCAACAACGATATAACCATCTGAAACGGTATCAACATCATAAAAAATCGTATCTTTACTAGTTGCTAGTTCGTTCTTCCAAACAATGTTTCCTTCTTTATCATAGAAAACAATAAGTCCAATATTTATCCGATCATCTTGGTCCAACTCATAACTACCCACGGTAACATAGCCATCATCCGTTAATACAATAGAATAGTATTTAGAAAGAATTCCTTCTGTAAAGGCAGTTTCAAATAAGACTTCGCCCTTCTTATTATACTTAATGACTTTGGCCTGTTCATTACCTCCAGTATACTCTACCGAATCACTATAACGAAAATTACTACTACCAACCGCAACAATATCCGTACCATCTAAAATTAGCGAATTTAAAGAATCATAAGAATCAAGGGAAACTGTTTTATCGTGCCGAAAGAATAAAAAATATACCCCATAAACTAGTAAAAAAGAAAGAACAATAAATACAATAAGATGAATAATTCGCTTGGTAAAAATAAAGGAAAGAAAAGAAGAAACGCTCTTTTTCTCCAATTTAGGCTTATCTTCTTTTACTGGTTTTTCCTTAGAAATAACCTTTTGTTTTCTAGATTCTTTCTCTTTAGAAGAAACTGTTTGTTTTTTAGGTTCTTTCTCCTTAGAAGAAACTGTTTGTTTTTCAGAATCCAGCTTCTTAGAACTATCTATACTTTTTTTTGTTTTTTTAGTTTCTTTCTTATCACTAGCTTTAGAAACTTCTTTTTTCGCACTCTTTTCTTTTAAGTTAGAGCGAATGTTTTCCTTCTTTTTTACATTCTTTTCTTTAGCTTTTATATTAGAAGAACCAACTGATACATCTACTTTCTTCGGTGTTTTGTTTTTTACTTCATCCTCCATATGAACGCTTTGAACATTAGCCAAATGTGTGGTTGATGGAGTTTTCTTCTTTTTAGAACTAGTATTTTTTTGAACCTGCCTAGATTTTTCAATTGCTTTTTCACGAGCTCTTTCTTTTTTGGTATCTGTTGGGATATTTTTTTGATGAGTTATCGAAGAAGACTGTTTACTTTTTAATTTTACTACTTGTTTAGAATTAGAAAGAGTTCCCTTTTTCTTATTTGCCGAATTTATACTTTTTGCCATTAACACCACCCCTATTAGATGATTATTCGAAGATTCCTAAATAATACTTCTTTTTTCCTCGACGAACAATAACATAACAGTGATCAATAGCATTCTCTTTCGTAATCATAAACTCACTATCCGTACACTTGTTACCATTAAGAGAAATACTACCTGCCCCAATCAATTCTCGTCCTTCACGTCTACTAGATACTATACCATGATTCACTAAAAAATCAAGTAAATTCGCACTCTCATGTACAGAAAAAGTAGCTACACCTTGGAAAACCAAACGGATCTCTTCCCCAGTTAATGAAGATACTTCACCACTAAACAAGACTTGACTTAATGATAGTGCCTTTTGATATTCTTTATCACCATGAAGATCGGTAATAATTTCTCTTGCTAACGCCTGTTGAGCTTCTCGTTTTTCGGGATTTTCATGAAGAGATTTTTCTAAACATTCGATTTCTTCTCGAGAAAGAAAAGTAAAAACTTTTAAATAATGAATAACCATACTGTCATCAGTATTAATCAAATATTGATATAATTCATAAGAAGAAGTTTTTTCTTTATCTAACCATAACGCATTCCCCTCACTTTTACCAAACTTATTTCCATATTGGTCTAGGATAAGTGGCATAGTAAACCCATAAGCTTCTTTACCAATTTTTTTACGTATCAAATCAATACCCGTCGTAATATTTCCCCATTGATCAGAACCTTCTACTTGTAAAACACAATTCTTTTCTTGGTATAAATGAAGAAAATCATTACCTTGAATTAATGTATACGCAAACTCCGCAAAGGTAATTCCTGTAGTTAGTCTTCTACGAATAATATCCTTATCTAACATATAATTAACATTAATGTACTTTCCAACATCACGCAAAAAATCCAAAAAACTAACATCCTTAGTCCAATCGTAATTATTGACAATCTCTGCTTTTCCCTCAAATAAACGACTAACCTGATTCCTAATTCCCTCTAGATTCTTTTCCACAGTTTCCTTTTGAATAATTTCTCTTTCCGCCGTTGGACGTGGATCGCCAATTAACCCAGTAGCCCCTCCTACTAAAAGAATGGGATGATGCCCCGCTTTTGCTAACCGTTTTGCCGTTACTAAAGATGAATAATGCCCTAAGTGCAAACTATCCGCTGTTGGATCTGTCCCCCAATAAAAAGTAAGCGTCTCATTATTTAACTTATCTTCTAACTCTGGACTAGAAATATCTTTAATTAGCCCTCTCCATTTTAATTCTTCAAATAATTTCATAATTTCCCTCCTCAAAATAAAACGCGACTCTTCTCTTCCATAAGGACGAAAAATCGCGGTACCACCTTAATTGATAAGTAAACTTATCCACTTTAATTGATAACGGAACTACCCGTTTTAACTAAAAATAGTGTAATTCGCTTATTTTAACCCTATTCACTCTCACCAATCCATGAACTCTCTATAAAAAATTAAAATAACTACTAATCTATTTCTATAACATTAAATCAATAAATATATACTATCTTAACACAAAATGTGCAAGAAGAGTACAAAAAATTTCAGGTTTTACTTAAATTCTTAACTTCTTCTTTTTTTAAAAGTATATAAAACAAGTAACTTGTCAAATATCGGTAGGAAGTAGTTATTTTTAAGAATGTTAGATAATACTATACTAATGCCATATCATCTATGAGTTTCCAGTTTTCTTTATACACTAATAATTCAGTTGTTTTAACTGCATTTATTTTTTCATCTGGCCATGTATCAATAACATTCATTGGAATAAGGTAACATATTCCGACTTGCTTATCTACTGCGACAAATATATCACAATCTTTGCTTGTAATTCTTTTCCCTTTATTTCTTTCGTGATTATGATCGATTCCTTGTCCACCTCTATCTCTGTCTTTAAAACTTATTATATCAGAACTAATCCCTTTTACTTGAACTTTCAATAACTTACCTTTGTAATCTATTATAGTATCATATCTACTAGATCTTACATCAACATTTGAAGCGTTATATCCAGCCAATATTGCCCTCGATAGAAATAAGAACTGAGCAGAATCTCCAGCATTTGCTGTCATTGTGCCACTTTCCACATTAATAATGTTAACTGGAAACCCATTTGTCGTGGCAATAAATAAACTCTTCGACAAAACTCTCCTTAAATCTCTCGAAACATATCTTTGTTTTCTTTCATCCATGTCGATTGTCTCAAAAATGATCTTCATTAAATGATTAATGATAACCTCATCCTTTTTTTCTACTTGTGAATTTAATTCTGTAAAAATCGACTGTTCAATTAATTTAAGTAAATCCGATTTATAGTATATATATTTATTAGCTAATATTTCAATTTTATTTTTTTTAAAATCATACTTGGAAAATTCTTCAATAATTTGCTTTAATTGACACGGATTCAGATATAACTCATTAAATATTTTCGATTTTAAATATTGCTTTATAACTATATCACTGTATTCTCTTCCTTTTTGAACTTTAAAATTACCAATAGAATGATTAATTTCTTCTATGTTTTCTTTTACAAACTCTTCTATTTTCATCTAATCCTCCATGGCATTTAATATTTCTTTTGCAACCCGCTCTATTACTCCAACAGACACTGAATTCCCAGCCTGCTTATAAATTCTAGAATCACATAATTCTTCCGGAATAATAAAATCATTAGGAAATCCTTGCAATAACAAACATTCTCTTGGGGTCAACTTTCTTATAATATCATGATTAGTTAAAATCAAAGGTACATTATGTCCGCCCATCCCCATATTTGCTGTTAAAGTTGGGCACACCCCAGTCTTATTAGCTCTCACATATACTCTTCTATATTGGTAAATCGTATTCTTTTCTGTTATATTTTCTTTTAAAAGTGGATAACATTTTTTTTCAGAACCATATTGATATTTTTTATCCTCATCCGAATCCCAGTTAACTACCCTATTTATTTTATTCTCTAATTTTATTTTAGGAACATTATCCCATGAAAAATTATTAAAATCCTTTTTTTTCAAAAAGCCAATAATAAAAATTCTTTCTCTATTCTGAGGTATATTACCATATTCACAAGTATTTAAAACTTTTTCTGTAACATAATATCCACTTTTTTCTAACATTTCTTTTATAACTTTAAAAGTATTTCCATTATCGTGCGTTTTTAGATTTTTTACATTTTCCAAAAAGATAATTCGTGGCTTGTTATTATTTTTTCCCATTTCATCGATTATTCTCATAATTTGAAAAAACATGTTTCCTCTGTCATCTTCAAACCCTTTTCTATAACCGGCTATGGAAAAAGGTTGACAAGGAAAACCGCCTGTAAGAATATCAATTTGGGGAATGTCTTTTCCTTTTATATTACAAATATCATCAACAATTAATTTCGTTTTTGGATGATTAGCAGTAAAAGTTATAGCACAATATTTATCAATTTCATTAGCCCAAATTGATTCTGCACCAGCTTTTTCAAAGCCTAAATCAATTCCACCAATTCCTGCAAATAAACTTGCTATTTTTCTTTTCATAATCACAACCATCCTTTCTATAATCATTGTACCATGTATACTGTAAGAAGTAAATTAACGAGTGAAATATTTGTTAGTTTATGATAGAATATCTTCCTATTCTTTCTTATAAGAAAGAATAGGAAGATTCGTGTTTGAGTTTGGGCAGATTGTACCAAGGGTCTTTGAAT
>CASFOW010000030.1 GCA_949296705.1 uncultured bacterium | reverse complement strand
TTTATTCCAATTTCCTTTTGACAAGCAGAAATATTTTTAATGATTTTTAGTTGTTTAATTGATTATTATTTTCAAAAACTGAAAATAATAATCATTAAACTCCATTAAGGTAAAAAATATTTCTTTACTTGTAAAAAGTTTTCTCGGCATAAAATTTTCCTAAGCATATACATGTTCTGTATGTGCTTTTTTTAATTGCTTTTTAAAATATTCTATTTTCCATGGATGAGTCATTGGAGGAATATATTTTTTCTTTTCTTTAACTTCAATAATTTCATCAAATTCTTTAGAAAATATTTCATTTCTAGATAGTTCTTTTAATTCATATACTTGTTCATCAATTGTTACTAGTAATTGACCATTATATGCTTTAATAACCAAACATTCTGTTTTTGGTAGAAAACATTTTAAATTATTGCCTTGGTATGGCTGATAGTACTTATTTTGATATTTAATAGAGTTGCCGTTATCTATTTTTCTAGGAGTTAAAACAGCAAGAGTATAATTGATTTTTTCTAAAGAAGGGGACAATTCAAATACACTAGAAAACTTCTTATAATCCATGGCAAATCTTTTGTTGAAATCAGGGACAAAAATTTCTGTTAAATACTTGTTAGCTTCTTCAATGGTAGTGATACCTTGCAGCTTTAACTCATTAACTAATCTACCTTGGAAAGTGCCGTTAGTGCGTTCTATTAAGCCTTTAGCTTGAGAGACAGAAGATGTTTCAAGTTCTATACCTAATTGTTTACAAGCATAGCCATATTGAGTTAAAACATCTTTATCACTAGTTCTTTTATCTGGATTTAAAGACATATAGTTAAATACAGTACGATTATCAGTAAAAAACTTATAAGGAATACCATAATTAGTTAATATTTGATATAAAACATGATAATAGCCATTTAGAGTTTCCTGCTTATCAAACCAAGCACCAACAATAGTAGAAGTTGCTTTATCAATAGCAAGATGCAAGCAAGTTTTAATACCACCAAACCATAAATGAATAGAACCATCTTGTTCAATAACCTCACCGAAGTATTTAGGTTTTTCACCTCTAGGGTGAGAATCCTCCAAAGCAACTTCATGACTAATAATAGTTTCAATTTGTTCGTCACTCATGGCAAGATTAATTTTCTTTTCTCGAAGTAATTTTTGCTTAGTATATTTCCTTTTAGTTTTCTTTCTGGCTTTAGGAGATAATATACCAGCTTTAGTTAAAGTTTTGTAAATAAAGTCATAAGATACATCAATCATTTCATCCTTTTTAAGAAAATCTTTAAAGTGATTAAAATTCCAGTCTTGATATTTGTTCTTATATAATAGTATAATATCTTCGGAGATTGACGGATCTAATGCTTTTGAAGGGGCATGTCCACGGTTACCGTGAACAAAACCAGATTTGCCTTTCTCCTTATATTTGATAATAAGACGATTAATTTGTCTTCTAGATATACCGAGTTTCTTACTAGCTCGATTTTTGTTACCGTTATGATCTACTAATTCTTTGATAACATCGTATTTTTCTTTTTCGTTCATTCTTAATTCTACCTTTCTCATTTATGTCACCCCAGTGACATATTATATATTAACTTGAGACATTTTCAAAAGTTAACACTTAAGACATTATCATAAATTAATCATAAAAAATTTAAAAAAAATGAAATTTTTTTGTGACTATTAAGGGAAAATGTTACACTTTTACAATTTAATTTTAAGGAAAAATGTTACATTCTAAGAAACTGATATTATTCAGTTCTTTTTTTGCAATTTTAAGG
>CASFOW010000029.1 GCA_949296705.1 uncultured bacterium | reverse complement strand
TTGCACAATTACCATGGAAACATAATATTACTTTGATGCAAAAAGTAAAAGACAAAGAAATTCGTAAATGGTATATGGGAAAATGTTTAGATGGTCAGATAATATTTTGGTTTTTAATTAAAAAGTCAAGTGCAACTTTTGGACAACATGAAATTTGACAAATAAACTGATTTTTGCTAGAATAGTTAACTGTCCCGTGTATAAGAGGTGTTTTAAATGTTTTATGATGTTGATCAGGCAATGAGGGCAGTTGAAGAAGAACCGTCCCTGATTTTTGAACTTATCAAAGAAGGTCATATTGATCTTGTGGATAGGTTGCTAAAGAGAAAAAAAGTAGACATAAACACTTGCGATGATGCAGGTAACAGTGTCTTAGTAAGATTATTAAGGCATGGTGATTATGATGTAGTTCTTAATCATATGGGAAATAAGGATTGGGATGTTAACCATCAGAATTTAGATGGCAATACATTTGCTCATTACCTAGTATCGATTAACTATGTCAATGTGATGGAAATCATCAAAAAATTAACGAAGAATAAAGACTTTTTACCTAATATTAAAAATAATAAGGGTGAAACAATTTTAGATAAGTCGATTAATGATAACTATATCTATACAACTGTTAAAATATTAGAAGACTCTAGATTCGATAATATCGATGTAGTATCGTTCAAAAATTTGTATGATACTTACATTAAAAGTAATAGATACGGGAAATATTCAAAGATTAATAATCTAGAAGTTATCTTAGATAGTTTAACGGATAAAAACTTGTTACCAAGAATGAAAAAACTAGTTAGTTTCATTCAAAATAATTTTGACAAGATCAAAGAAGAAGTATTAACAAGTCAAAAGTCTGTATATATGGATAGTATTATTAATCGAGTATTGAAAGAAGATAATGCGTAATAAGCATTATTTTTTTCTAGAAAAAATAGATATATTAAACATTTATATGATATGATACAGATAAGATTTTAAAAGGAAAGGACGATTAAGTATGCAGTTACCAAATTATAAAGAGGCAAGTATTCGTAGTAAAGAAAGAGTAGTGAAAGAACAATATAAGCTTCCTATCGAAGATAGGGAACTTGGCAAAAATAAAACTTATTTTCTAAAAACATATGGATGTCAAATGAATGAACATGACAGTGAAAATATTCAGGCTATGTTAGAAGAAATGGGCTTTAAAGAATCAGAGAATTATGAACATGCCGATTTAATTCTGCTAAATACTTGTTCCATTCGTGAAAATGCTCATAATAAAGCCTTTGGAATGTTAGGAAGATTAAAACATCTAAAACAAGAAAAACC
This sequence comes from uncultured bacterium, assembly GCA_949296705.1. Classification (GTDB taxonomy): domain Bacteria; phylum Bacillota_I; class Bacilli_A; order RF39; family UBA660; genus Alloscybalousia. The sequence goes on along the minus strand of CASFOW010000029.1, from coordinate 9,749 downwards.
AGATATCATTATCGGATTATGTGGCTGTATGGCACAAGAAGAAGGAGTAATCCAGGAAATTTTAACTCGTTATCCTCAAGTGAATTTTGTTTTTGGAACTCATAATCTTCATCGCCTTCCTATTGTGTTAAAGAAATATATGGATACTAATCATCAAGAAATAGAAGTGTTCAGTAAAGAAGGTAATCTAATTGAAGGAATGCCAGTCAAAAGAATGAGTCCTTATAAAGCATATGTCAATATTATCTATGGTTGTGATAAATTTTGTACTTACTGTATTGTTCCGTACACTCGTGGTAAACAAAGAAGTAGAAGAAAAGAAGATATACTTCAGGAAATAGAAGAGTTAGTAAAAGAAGGATATCAAGAAGTAACATTACTTGGTCAAAATGTAAATGCCTATGGTAAAGATCTAGAAGAAAACTATGGAATGGAAGATCTTTTAGAAGATGTTGCGAAAACCAATATTCCACGAATTCGTTTTATGACAAGCCATCCTTGGGATTTTACTGATAAAATGATTGAAGTAATTGCCAAATATCCTAATATCATGAAAGCAATCCATTTACCTGTTCAATCTGGTAGTAGTCGGATTCTAAGAAAAATGGGACGAAGATATACTAAAGAGAGTTATCTCGAACTGTTTGATAAAATAAAAAAAACAGTACCTAATGTTAGTATTTCAACAGATATTATCGTTGGTTTTCCAGGAGAAGAGGAAGAAGATTTTCAAGAAACCCTAGATTTAGTTCGTCACTGTAAATTTGATAATGCTTTCACCTTTATCTATTCTCCTCGTGAAAACACACCAGCTAGTCGCTTAACAGATAATACCCCACTAGAAGTAAAAGAAAAACGGTTACAAGAATTAAATCAATTAGTTAATCAGTACTTCTTAGAAAATAACCAAAAGAAAGTGGGAAACATTGAAAAAGTTCTAGTAGAAGGAAAAAACGAAAATGGAAAAACTGACTTATATGGATATACTGAGACCAATAAATTAATTAATTTTAATGGTTCTAGTGAAACAATCGGAAAAATTGTTGATGTTAAAGTAATAGATGCGAAAACATGGAGTTTGGATGGCGAAATCTGTGAATGAAAAAATCTTAAAAAAAGTGGATGAATTAATTACCGAAATAAAGAAAAGTAGTGATTTTCAAAACTATAAGTATCTGACTGAAAAACTAGAAAAAAATTCAACAATCAAAAGGAAAGTCCAAGAAATTAAACGTCTTCAAAAAGAAATTGCTAAACAAGAATATTATCATCAAAATAGTAGTGAACAACTTAAAAAGTGGAATAAAGAAGTAGAAGCCCTAAAACAAATTCCATTGTACCAAGATTGGATCACAACTCAAGAAAAACTAAATCAGTATTGTCAAGAAATAAAATCTCAATTAGAAAACTGTTTTGATTTCAATCAAAAAGAATCTTGATTTAAAACGCAAGATTCTTTTTTTAATTCAATCTAAATATTCTTCATGTACTTGCTCATCAATCTCTTTTTCCGCTTTATTTACTTCTTCTGTATTATCATCAGGAATAATTTCCCATGGTTCCTCTTCTTCATCATAGGCAATTTTGACCTTGGTATCTCCAACGATTTCAATACCGAGTTCTTTTTCTACAGTATATTCAATTTTCCCATTAACAATTTCTGCTCTCGTACAAGTAGGCTGTTTCAAACTCCGAATAATTACTTCCTCATTAGAAAAATCTCCTTCAGATCGCTTTGGGACAACTACACTTTCTAAATAAGTAGTACTCTTTTTGACTACTTCAGTTTTGGTATCATCCATACATGAGTACCAAACATTGATGTCATAACTTCCTTCGATATTAATTTTATCCCCATTTTTATACCCTTTAAAATTATGATTAATAACCCAACACCCAAGAATAGTAGTAGGAACTATTTCTGGAGTAATAGAATCAATAGTGGTGAAAGTTTTCTTCCCCTTACCTAGAATAGCTTTTGTTACGATTTCCTTGTAATTAGCCATAATATTCCTCCTCTAGTTTAATTTATGCGCATTTTAGATATTTGTTGATAGAAAAGAATGGTTATAAGTTTTAGCAAAGAAGAAAAAGCATTTACATAAGGTACTACCTTGATGTATTAATAGAAAAAGAGATATCATTATACTTGTAAATAAAATATAGTAATTCTTCTCTAGCTATATAATAAATGAAAAGGAATAAGTGGAAATTGGATAAGATATATGTAACCTATAGTAGTAATCTTTATAATAACAAAATAAATTGCTATGAATAATAGGAAGAATCTTTTAAGCAGAATAGAAATGAATTCTAGTAATTACGGAGTAATATTTTAAAATTAAGAAAATGTTATCTGTATATTTCTTATTAATTTTTGGCAATATTGGATTATAAAGCAATAAGTGAATTTTATGATGTTGTTTTTTTACAGATAACTATAAAAACTGTTAATAAAAAAACGTTGACAGCCAATAAAAAACAAGATATAATGGACTTATAAATGGAAATGGAGGGAAATTTATGGCAGTAAAATTAAGACTTACGAGAATGGGAGCTAAGAAAAGACCTACTTACCGTATTGTAGCTAGTGATTCTCGTACAAAACGTGATGGCGAGTATTTAGAGTTAATCGGAACTTATAACCCTATCGCAAAGGAAACTAAAATTAATGAAGAAATAGCTCTTAAATGGTTAAGAACTGGTGCACAACCTTCTGATACTGTAAAAAATCTATTATCAAAAGCTGGAATTATGAAAAAATTTGCTGATGAAAAACAAGGAAAATAAATATGAATGTTGTAGAATTAACAGAATTTATTGTAAAATCACTTGTAAAAAATACAGATAACGTGTCAGTAAAAGAATTTGAAACTGATGAAGAAAATACGATTTTAATTCAAGTTTTGATAGACCAAGAAGATATGGGAAGAGTAATTGGCAAAAACGGTAAGATTGCCAATAGTATAAGAACACTAGTTCAAGCAAGTAGTTATCTTCAAGATAATAAAAAAATCAGAATTGACATTGATAATTTTTAAAAAAGGGAATATGTAGTAAAGCTACCTATTTCCTTTTTAAGTTAAAATTTTATTATTAATTGTTAATAAAATATCGAGAATAAATAATCCTAATAGAATAAAGATAATCGTTTTAGGAATCTTTTTTATTAGTGGTTCAGTAAGTGGCTTTAAAATATAAATTACAACAATACTAGTAATTCCCCAGATAATAGCCATATCTAAAGAAGTATAAAGTCCAATTGGAAAATGATGATTTTGATAATTCCAAAATACTTGATGAAAAAGAAGTTGTATTAGATAACCACCGATTAATTCCATTAGTGCAAGGAAAAAAGCACTACTGAAAAAAAGTAGAACTGGTAATACCCATTTATTAGGATGAAGCCATTTCTTGATACCAAGATAAATACCAATAATCAAACAAACTCCAAGTCCATAAATAGGTGTCCAATAGCCATATAAAATTCCACTTTCATATTGAGTAGTAACAAAAGATTCTAAAAAGTACCCTAAAATTGAATAAAAAAAGAAAAATTTTAAATAATACATTAACTACACCACCATTATTATTGTGGTAAAAAAAAGTTTAATTATCATTAAATTATTGTAGTTAAAGATGAGTTGTATTATAATACTAAAGTATAGGGAATAAATAATCAAGGAAGTTGGAGGTTTGTTACATGAAAAAAAGAATAATAGGGGCAGCGATTATTGTTGCTATCGTATTACCAATTTTATTGAAAGGAGGACTTATATTCTCGTTATTGTCATTAGTTTTAGGATTAATGGCCTTTAAAGAAATGTATGATATTAAATATAAGGATGCAGAAAAAAGGATTCCGTTTTTATTACAAATACTTTCTTATTTATGTGTTGCATTTTTAATTATGAATAACTACGAATCTAAAGAATTAGCGATTATGTTAGATTATAGGGTACTTAGTCTATTCCTAATTACTTATTTATTACCGGTTGTCATAATTGATAATCAGAAAAAATATAATATAGAAGATGCAATGTATTTGTTAGCAACTGCAATTTTTATAGGTATTTCTTTCAACTTATTGATCCTAATGAGAAATTTTTCATTATTATATATTTTATATTTCTTTATTATTACCGTAATGACCGATACGTTTGGTTTATTTACTGGTATGTTTATAGGAAAGCATCCATTAGCTAAAAAAATTTCTCCTAAGAAGACAATAGAAGGATTGATTGGTGGTACATTGATGGGAGTTTTTGCAGCTTGTACTTTCTACTTAACCGCAATTAATCCTGATATTGAAATCAGTCATCTATTGATTGTGACGACAACATTATCACTAATGGGACAATTTGGCGATTTGTTCTTCTCCGCAATCAAGCGACATTTTGGAAAAAAAGATTTTTCTAATCTTATACCAGGTCATGGTGGAATATTAGATCGCTTTGATAGTATTATCTTTGTGATAATTACAGCTATCTTATTTATATCAGTTATTTAAGGAGGTTTCATGTTAACTATAATTTATTTTATTATTATTTTAGGGATTATCGTTCTTATTCATGAGTCTGGGCATTTTATATTTGCTAAACTTTGTGGTATATATGTCTATGAGTTTTCTATTGGAATGGGACCAAAACTATTTAGCAAAAAAAGTAAAAATGGTGAGACAGTCTATTCGATTAGAGCTATTCCAATCGGTGGATACTGTTCACTAGCCGGAGAAGGAACTGAAGAAGACGAGAAAATTCCTAAAGATAGGCTATTACAGTCGAAAAGTGTATGGCAAAGATTTTTAGTCATGTTCTTTGGTGCAGGTTTTAATTTTTTATCTGCAATCCTCTTTCTATTTTTACTAGGGTTAATCTGGGGAGCCAGAACGACTGACCCTGTAATTTCTTCTGTAGTTGAAGATAATCCGGCGGCTGAGGCAGGTATTCAGGTGGGAGACAGAATTTTAGAGATTAATGGTCATAAAGTAAAGACGTCTGATGATGTATCTATATATTTACAAGTAGAAGATAAATCAAAGCCAATTACCTTTACAATAGAACGTGATGATGAAGAATACAAAATTGAAGTTGTTCCTAAGGAAGTTGAAATAAATGGAACTAAAGTATACCAAATTGGGGTAACTTCTCAAGGGGAACTCGAACGAGGATTCTTCCCTGCTGTAAAATATGCGGCTGTAAAGACAGAATCTTTATTTCGCCAAATGGTAGTTACTTTAAAAGGTTTATTTACGGGTAATTTATCTGTTAATCAATTATCTGGTCCAGTTGGAATTTACAGTGTCGTCGATCAACAAGCAGAAGCAGGAATTGAAAATATCGTTTATTTAATTGCTTTATTAAGTATTAACGTTGGTTTTATTAATTTATTGCCATTTCCAGCCTTTGATGGTGGTAGGATTTTATTCTTAATCATCGAAAAAATCAAAGGGAAACCGGTAAAAGCAGAAACAGAGAATTTGATTCATACAATTGGCTTCTTCATTTTAATAGCCCTTATGCTTTACATTACCTTTAATGATATATTAAAATTATTTTAAAAATGTAAAAATTCTATCTCATTATCCTAGAGGATAGAATTTTTTCGCCTTTTAAGACGAAAGAGAGGAGTAATTATGATCGCAGAAGTATTAGTAGAATTAGGTGCCAGAAATATTGATAGGACTTTTGATTATTTAGTACCACCTCATTTAGATAAAGAAATAAAAGTTGGTATTCGAGTACTTGTACCTTTTGGACGACAAGAAGTAGAAGGTTTTGTCCTTGACTTAAAAAGTAAGAGCCTTCAAGAAGAATTAAAAGAAATCATCCGTTTAGTTGATCAAGAAGTAATCATCAACGAAGAACTTCAACAATTAGGAAAATATATTAGTGAAACTACGTTATCTACTTTAATTTCTTCTTATCAAGTGATGTTACCTAAAGCGGTAAAGGCAAGCAAAAAAACAACAATTAATAAAAAAGAAATCATTTACTTATCTTTGGTTGAATCACCAGAATTAAATAGAGAAAAATTAACACCTTCACAAAAAAAGATCTTAGCTTATTTAAGCATTCACCCTAAAGCGGAAAAAAAAGAATTAATCGCCATATCGGCAAGTAGTGTAAAGACTTTATTAAAAAATGGCTTAATTATCGAAAATAAAGAAGAAAAGTATCGTTTGATGTCTACTTATTCCATCAAAGAGAAGAAGCCACTCACTAAACGACAACAAGAGGTAGTAGAAGAGATTCTTTTTTTTCGGGATCAAAATAAAGTTTTCTTACTTCATGGAGTAACGGGAAGTGGAAAAACTGAAGTGTATATGGAATTAATTGAGAAAATGAAGGAAGAAGGGAAAAGTAGTATTGTCTTAGTTCCCGAAATATCATTAACAGAACAGATTGTCTCTCGCTTTCGTAGTCGTTTTGGAGAAGATATAGCGATATTACACAGTCGTTTGAGTGATGGGGAAAAGTACGATGAATGGAGAAAAATTAATCGCCAAGAAGTAAGTATTGTGATTGGAGCGAGAAGTGCGATTTTTGCCCCATTAAAAAATATCGGTATTATCATTATCGATGAAGAACATACAACAACTTATAAACAAGAAAATACCCCTAAATATCATGCTTTAGATATGGCTAAATGGCGTAGTACTTATCATAAATGTCCAGTAGTTTTAGGTAGTGCGACTCCAAGTTTAGAAAGTTATGCTAGAGCATTAAAAGGAGTCTATCATTTAATTGAGATGAGGGAAAGAGTCAACCAAAAATCATTACCAGAAGTTAAGATTATTGATTTAAATGTTGAAAAGAAAAAGAAAACAGAAAACAGTTATTTTTCTGATGATTTGTGGAATGAAATGACTAAACGAATAGAAAATAAGGAACAGATTATGCTTCTATTAAACCGAAGAGGATATTCTTCGATTGTATCTTGTCAAAATTGTGGTTATGTCGAAAAATGTCCTCATTGTGATATCAGTTTGACCTATCATAAAACGAGTAATATGTTACGTTGTCATTATTGTGGGTATGCCAAGAAACTAGAAACAATCTGTCCAGAATGTAGGGAAGAAGCCATGAAAAATTTAGGGGTTGGAACTGAACGTATCGAAGAAGAAATCAAAAAGTATCTTCCTACTGCTCGAATAATTAGAATGGATATGGATACTACTTCTAGAAAAGGAGCTCATGAAAAAATTATCACTGCTTTTCAAAATCATGAGTACGATATCTTATTAGGAACGCAAATGATCGCAAAAGGATTAGATTTTAAAGAGGTGACACTAGTTGGGATTATTAATGCCGATACAAGTTTAAATATTCCCGATTTTAGAAGTAGCGAATATACTTTTCAACTATTAAGTCAAACCTCAGGCCGTAGTGGCAGAGGAGATAAAGAAGGAAAAGTCTATATTCAAACGTTCAATCCTGATCATTATGCAATCTACTGTGCCAAAAACCATGATTATATCTCTTTCTATAAAAAAGAAATGGAAGTCCGTCGTACTTTAGGTTATCCACCATATTATTATTTAGTATTAGTAAAAATTATTAGTAAAGATTATACTAAAGCCCAAAAAGAAAGCACTAAGATTGGTGATTATTTAAAGAAAAATTTACCAGAACTTTCTATTTTAGGCCCATCTATGGCTAATGTATTTAAGATGAATAATCAGTATCGTTTTCAAATCGTTTTAAAATATAAAAAATGTGAAAAATTATATCCAGTTTTAAAAGAATTAATCACTCACTATCAAAGTGATCGGTTATTAACTGTAGATATTGATTTTAATCCTGTTCACTTTTAATTTATCATTGTTTCACTTTTTAGTTAATTAATCGTTATCCCATATTTTTTGAATACGGAGATACTCTTTCAATACCAGTTACAGAGATTTGTCTTATATTTTTTATGAATATGGAGATACTATAATTGGTGATAAAAGTGATAACAGGATACGAAATAAAAAAAGATAAATCTGGAGAAGTACTCGTTTTACATATTAATTATGATGAAGAATTTTCATCAGAATTCTTTAGAGGAAAGAGGAAGAAAAATACGAAAGAATGGGTAACGGAGTACATTAAAGATGAAAAAATTAAATGGGATGGTAATAAAATTGTTTTGATGGTAGGGGGTGTCGCACTCGGAACATTATTATTGTTAGGTAATCCTAAAGAGCCAAGCGATCCTCATTATGCGTATGTTAATGATATGATTATCCCTCTAACAGAAGAAAAGGTAGATTTAGATTCCTTAAACGAAGAGTCTCAAACAGAAGAAGTTAGTGAAGAAACAACGAATATAGAGAGTTCATCAGGAGAAGCTTCTAGTGGAGAAACACCTAATCAACAAACTAATCCATCTAATGAAAATAAAGGTTCAGGTACAAATAATGGAGTAAATAAACCAAATAATAATCAAAATAGTAATTCATCTACTAATACAAATACCAATAATAATAACAGTACTAATAATGACTCTTCTACTTCAAGTTCGATAGAAAGTACAGAAACAACTACACCACCAGCTAGTTCACAAGAACAGCAAGTAACTGTTTACCGCAGTAATGGAAGTGTGATTACCTTATCGATGACCGATTATTTAATTGGAGTAGTAGGAGCAGAAATGCCAGCATCTTTTCCGTTAGAAGCTCTAAAAGCCCAAGCTGTAGTCGCAAGAACTTATGCTCTAAAAAGAATTTCAAGTGGAAAGAAATTAACCGATACTGTATCTACTCAAGCTTATAAAGATAATAATCAATTAAAGGCAATGTGGCAAGGTAATTTTAATACTTATTATAATAAAATAAAATTGGCAGTTACTTCAACAAACAATATGACGATAAAATATAATGGAGCATATATCGATGCGGTTTATCATTCTACCAGTAATGGAAAAACAGAAGATGCGGTTCATGTGTGGGGAAATAGTGTACCATATCTAAAAAGTGTCGAGAGTAGTTGGGATAGGAATGCTTCTTCTTATTTAAGAACAGAAGAAAAGGAACTAAGTGCTCTATTGATGTTATTAGGAATAGATTTGAGTGATGAAAATAGTATCGAAATTATTTCCAGAAATAATAGTGGTAGAGTTTCGAATGTGAGAATTGGTAATAAAAATTATAGTGGAGTTGAACTTAGGAATCTATTGGGACTCCGATCAGCAGACTTCGATCTTGAAGTACAAAACAATAAAGTAATTATCACTACTCGCGGATATGGTCATGGTGTTGGTATGAGTCAATATGGAGCAAAAGGAATGGCTGAAAATGGTTACAATTATCAACAGATACTAAGACATTACTATCAGGGAATTAGTCTTTCGACAAATTAGTAATATTAAAGAAAAGTATTCTATTGAATAAAAATATAGAGTACTTTTTATCTACCTTTTCTTTTAAAAATTCAAGCATATAAAATCTACTTATTTTAGAGAATATATTTTCACTTTTATTAAAATGTATTTTAAATATAATTTTAGAAAAATCTAGTATCCATTATTAATGCTAGAATTTTATCCTTTTTACAAAGTTGACCGTGAATAGTAATATCTTTTTGTGTAGTTGAGTTAAAAAAACTAGCGATAATTTTATGGATAGTGTATACTGTATATAGATAATGATAGACCATAGGAGGAACTAGTGTGAATAGAAAAACGTTAATTGTAAGTTTACTAATTATAGCAGGAACATTAATTTTAATGGGAACAACCTATGCTTATTTTACGGCAATGGCAAC
>CASFOW010000028.1 GCA_949296705.1 uncultured bacterium | reverse complement strand
ATACAGTATGGTGTAATGACCGAAGTGTAGTGCAGGATAGTTCTTATCCGGGAACAGGAATAGGAACAGAGAATACTATGTATGGAGCTATGAATAGGTTGTATGTAAATAAAACACCAACATTAGAATGCGTAAATGAAAATGATCGATTTACGGTAAGCGAAGAGAATGGAAATGGAGCTTTAACATATCCAGTAGCGTTATTAACCGCCGATGAGATAGCGTATGCTGGAGGAGTTAATGGAGTAGCCAATAGGAGTTATTATTTACATAATAATTACAGCTGTTGGTCCTTGTCGTCTAACTCTTTCTATGGTAGTAGTGCGCGCGTGTTCTACGTGTACTCGACTGGCATCCTCAATGGCAGCAACGTCAGCTACACGAGCGGCGTTCGGCCTGCGGTTTCACTACGGCCTGGAGTAAAGGTAACAAGTGAAGGAGACGGGACAATGGAGAATCCATATGTAGTGGTAGAATAGAGAAATAATGTACTCCATACTCTTTCGACTTTGCCTTCTTTTCAAAAAACCTTTCGTGGAGGGGGAGAGAAGCATGAGAAAAAGAAGGAAAAGGAAGATAAGCAGAAAAAAGGATGATATTGATGCTTTGAAAGTGTTAATATTATTCTTTTTTTTCTTAAAAGAAGATAGAGATTTAAGAAAAGACTTCAAACACGAAAAAGAAGAACTTATAGAAAAAATATTAAATGTAATAGATAGACTAAAAAATTTAAATAAATAAAATTGCGTAATTTTAGTAAACTATTTTTTGTCCACTTTTGTATACTTTGTTGACTTTTCACAGTGGCGAAGTACAATAGAATTTGTCGAAAATGATGCGAGATTGGTGGGGATATGATGATAAACGCAGAAGACAAAAAAAATATTGTAGTCGTCATGTTGATTTTAATTGTTCTTTTGGGTTCGCTTTTCTTTATAAAGAGTTGTAATCGAAAAGAATTTATCGATGAAGAACCGTTAGAACAAGAAAAGTTACCTGATGATAATGAAGAAGAGTCTAGTTCAGAAACTGAAGAGTTAGAGGAAATAGAAGAAAATACAACTGAAGAAGAATTAACGGAAGAGGTGAATAATCCTGTAATTCCTACGGTAATTCCTTCACCAAATCTTCCAGAAAAGGAAGAAGTAGAGAAATTACCACCAGTTGTTTCTATTCCGGAGAATATTGTTGTGTCTTTACATGATGAAAATTTTGTATTGCCAACTGTTGATGGAGTAGATAATCAAGGTATTCCTCTTCGAGTCGAAATCAGTTATTACTTTAAGGCGCTTAATGCAATGGATTATAATCCTGTACTTGCTTTTTCTACTGATCAAGTGGGTACGTATAAGATTGTTTACCGTGTAACGAATAGTTCTTCACTTACAACAATTAAAGAGATGATTGTAGAAATTATCGATACTGAAGCACCAACTATTGAAGGAATGATTGAAGAATATGATCCGGAAAGTGGACTTACGTCTTTTATTCCAGTTACTAATGGATCATTAATTAACCAAATGATAAAAATCAGGTTTATGGATAACGATCGGGTAAGTTATGCCGAATATTATAAAGAAATAGAACTTGAGGATATAGAAATGCCAGATGGTACTATAGAAGAAGAACCATTACCAGAAGTTATTCCTATTGATCCAACCCAAGAACTTGTTCTTTATGAAGATGGAGAATACCATGTTCGCTCTTATGATGAGAGTGGTAATATAACGGAGTATGTAGTTACTATTGATTGTACTAATCCAGTTATCAGTATAGATTATACAAAAAAACCTAATGTTACTATTGTTCAGATTACTTCAGATGAAGAGTTACAACCAATTGATGGAGGATGGGTTTTATCAGAGGATCGAAAGCTATTAACAAAAGAGTATACTTTAGATACTTTAGAGGTAGTTTCTCTATTCGACCTAGCTGGTAATCAAGTAGATATTCCTATTTCAGTTAAAGTAGATTATGCTAGAGTAGAAGTAGTCCAAAATAAAAAGCCGACAACAAGTACTGTTCTTAATATTGTAGATGGTGATATTACCCTTCAGGTAGATACTAATCTTGATGCTTATCAAGTGATTTATACCGTAGATAATGGTATTGAACAAATTTATCAAGAAGACACTTTGTTAACTGAAGCAGGTAACTATTTAGTATCTATTTACTCGATGGATGGGACTTTATATGATACTATAGAATTCTTTATTTCCACTGATCTTGGTGGCGATTAAAATAATAAAAGAAAAAGAATTAAAAATAGACTCATGAGAATGGTCAAAGCACTCATGAGAAGAATGATATTGTCAAAGAATATGATTCGTTTTTTTAAGCGGGATAGTTTCTTCGAAAACTATCTTTTTCTTTTTTCTTTTGTATGGTATAATTTTGTTCAGAATAGATAGGAAGGAAGCAGATAACATGTTAGGAAAAATACTTTCTATAGAGGGTAATTATGTAGAGTTAGCATTAGATATTGATATTAATGCGCAAGCTAGTTTAGTAAATTTACATGTAGTATTTGAAGATGATAAGACTAAAGTAGTAGGAGAAATTCGTGATGTCAGTAAAACAACATTAAAGATTGCTATTGTTGGTGAGTTTGTTGGGAATCAATTTTTAGCCGGGTTTAATCGTAAACCGTCTTTTAAATCAACAGTTAGAATTATCAAAATCGATGAATTAGCTAAAATTTTAGGGGAACAACAAATAAAAGATGGTAGTCAAGTTTATTTTGGACTTTCTACTGTTTATACAAATTATCGAATTAATGTCGATGTTAACAAATTTTTTAGTAATCATTTTGCTATTTTAGGAAATACGGGTAGTGGTAAGAGTTTTACAGTTTCAAAGATCATTCAGAATTTATTTACTGGGAGTAGTTATGTACCACTAAATTCTAATATTTTTCTTTTTGATGCCTATGGGGAATATACGCAAGCTTTTTCTAAATTAAGTGAAAAAAATCCACTTATTCGTTATAAGACTGTAACGACTAATATTGAAGCCGATGCGACGGATATTTTACGAATTCCATTATGGCTTTTAGATGTTGATGACTATGCCCAATTATTATCCGTAGATAATCCTAATCAATTACCAATTATTGAAAAAGCATTAAAGTTGGTTAAAGTGTTAAACAGTAACAATCCTGATGTTCAAAAACATAAGAATGATATTATTGCCCGAGCTATTATTGATATTTTACTTAGTGGAACAAGTTCTGGAAAAATTCGTGATCAAATTGTTGCGGTATTAACTAATTATCATACGGAACAGTTAAATTTGGAGAGTACTATTCGTGAACCAGGTTATGTTAGAACTTTAAAACAGTGTTTATTTGTTGATCAATCAGGAAAAATGCAAGAGATGGAATTAGTAGTTGATTTTGTTAACCAATTTATTATAGATGGTTTGGAACTTTCGGATTATGACGGTAGTACTTTCTTTACACTTCAAGATTTAGAAAATGCTTTAGATTTTGCATTGATAGGTGAAGGGGTATTAAAGAGTGATCGAATTTTTGATTATGCGAATATTTTAAGTGTTCGTCTACACACATTAGCAAGTGGGGAATATGCTAAGTATTTTGATTGTAAGGAACTAATTTCTAAAGAAACCTTTATCCGTAGTTTAATTACCGCAATTGATGGAAAAAAAGCCCAAATTGTTAATTTTAATATTAGTCATGTCGATGATCGAATGGCAAAAGCAATCACAAAGATTATTTCTCATATTTTATTTAGCTTTAGTGTTGAAGCTAGAGAAAGAGCTAAAGTACCTTTTCATATTATTATCGAAGAAGCCCATCGATATGTTCAAGATGATATGGATACAGAGATTTTGGGCTATAATATCTTCGATCGTATTACTAAAGAGGGAAGAAAATATGGGGTTATTTTAGGATTAATTACACAACGACCTTCTGAGCTTTCTGAAACTTCTATTTCTCAATGTAGTAATTTCTTGATTTTACGTACTCTTCATCCTAAAGATTTAGATTTTATCAAGAATATGGTTCCTAGTGTTAGTTCAGAGATTATTGAACAATTGAAGTCGTTACAAGCCGGTAATTGTATTGCGTTTGGAAGTGCATTTAAAATTCCTGTTTCTATGAGATTTGAAAAACCAGATCCAGAACCACTTAGTAGTAATGCAGATATATTTAAAACATGGTATTAAGGGGCGAATAAATAATTATGGATTTTAGAGATATCAAAGAGTTTTTTCTGGATGCGTTTAAATATGTGGTTTTCTTTGGTTGTATTTTATTTATCGTTGTATATTGTTTCTCTTTACAACAGGTATTAGGGGAGTCGATGTACCCTACTTTTTACGATAATGATATTTTGATTCTTAATAAGCTAAAATACCGTTTTTCGGATATCAAACGGGGAGATGTAGTTGCTCTTAGATTTGAAGATACGAATTATTTGATTAAGAGAGTAATTGGTTTACCAGGTGAAGTGATAGAGTTTAAAGATAATCAGCTTTATGTTAATGGAGAAGTAGTAGAAGAAGATTATTTAGAAGATGATGTTGTAACTGAAGATTTCCAGTTAAGTCAGCTTGGTTATCAAGAAATTCCTGAAGGAATGTACTTTGTGTTAGGAGATAATCGTGAGCATTCTTCAGACAGTAGAGAACTTGGTTTAGTGACAGAAAGAGACATATTAGGAGAGACTTCGATACGTATTTTTCCATTTAATCGAATAAAAATATTTAAATAGTCGAAATTAGGCTATAAAAACCTGATTTTTCGGCTGTTTTTTTATTGAATTTCCTATTTTCTTGTGTTACAATAACTCTCGAAAAGGAGTGAAAGTCTATGGACAAAAAAAAGGGTGTCATTATAGCGGTTGTCTTATTGCTATTATTGATGGTCGGAACCTTCGCTTTTCAACGTGATGATGAACAAAAATATGATGGCGAACCAGATTCTGGAATCCAAGATGACGGTCAAAATGGTAATGATGGCAATGATTCAGATACTGATCCAACAACTCCAACAGAGGAGGAAGAAAATACCGATGATGAGTTAGATGGTACTCAGACTGTTAATGGTAATGGTGGACAAAATGGAAATTTTGTTAATACTAATCCAGGTAATAACCAAAACGGTCAAGGTAATAACACTAACCAAGGTGGTAATAATGATGGTAATGTTCCTACTCTTGAGCTTTCTATAGAGAAGTTGAAGGCATCAGTTACATCTGGAAATGATGTATTGACTACCACAAATTCAATTGATACTACTTTAAATGAACTTTTAAGTAAGTTAGAAAAAGCAGTATCAGAGGGTGAAGAAATTATTTCTAATCCTACTACTCAAACAGCTATTGATGAAAAACAAGAAGAAATCGATAATCTTTTAGACCAAATAGAAGATTATCTAGATGATGCTTATGCGAAAGCAGAAGCAGCTGTTGAATTATCTGAAACAGAAAATACTAAAGAAAATTTAGATAAAGCAACAGAACTTGTTAACCTTTTACCTGATGGTGAGAGAAAAGATGCATTGTTAGATCGCATTAAAGATACGACTGCCCCAGCTATTACATTAAATGGTGATTCACCTATGACTTTAGAAGCAGGAATCGATACTTATGAAGAATTAGGTGCAACTGTCACGGATAATGTAGATGAAACAGTTACTGATTTACAACCAATTTTAATTAATTATTCTGTTGGTGGTGTATTCAATGGAACTGTTAAAAACGTAGATACTACGAAAGTAGGAACATACAAGATTGTCTACAAATATACTGACCAAGCAGGAAATGTCGCAGTAGATGCCAATCGTGCTGATCATGATTATGTCATGAGAATCGTAAATGTTGTAGATACTATTGCACCAGAATACGAAACTTTACGTTTATTAAGAATTGAACCTGATTATTCTACATTTGCGAAAAATGGAGATAAGATTCGTGTTTTAGTTGATTTCAAGGAAGAATTAGCTACATTACCTAAATTAAAAATCAACAATGAAGTAGAAGTTAATTTCCGTTTAAGTGGATATCGTGAAGATACTAATACTTATTTATACATGGCAGATTATACTATTCCTGCTGATGAAAGTGAATTAGCAGAAGGAGAACTTTCTATTTTAGTATATGGCTATGGCGATAGTTCAAATAACATTGGTGAAGATTTAGACAACAGTAAGATTAATCATGATACACAAAATAAAGTGATTTATGATAGAACACTTCCAACTTATAATTTCACTAATGGAAATACTTTCCGCGAAAAAGAAGTTGTTGTAACGGATACTTATTTCGATTACATGACAATTTACAATTATGCAACTAAAGAAACAACAACAACGACAGAAAACACTTGGATGATGACATCAGGTAATACAATGTATAAGCTTACTGCTTATGATAAAGCCGGAAATATGAAAGAAATTTGGATTTACCAAGATGGTACTGTGCCTGTTTTTGAAGGAACTGGTAAAGTAGGTGGAGAAGATACTGAACTTGTTGATGGTGGTTATTATCAATCAGTAGCATTAAGAGTTTCTGATAATGATTTAATCTCTGTTATTCAAAAAGTAAATGGCGAAGAAAATACTTTAGCTAGTTATACTTGGGAAAATAATCCAGAATATGTAGATTTTGAATTTACAGAAGAAGGTACTTATAAAGTTACAGCAACTGATCGTGCTGGAAATTCTTCATTTATTATATTTACTATTGATACTACACCAGCTGATGCGATTCATGAAGCAGTAAATATTTTAGAAGTTGGGGAACCAAATGAACAAAGTGAATACTATGTAACAACAGGAGATATTGTTCAAGTATACGCTAGATTCAATGAAATTTTAGGCGGAAATCCTACCTTTACTTTGATTAATAATAATCAAGAATATGTTATTCCAACAGAAGATGTAATTGTAACCGGTCCAAATGATGAAGGCTATTATACTTATAAAATCAATTATGAAGTTAAAGCTGATGAAATGGATGAGGGAGAAATTACATTAAAAATTTCTAACATCTATGATAAAGCCGGAAATAAAACTGAAGATATTACTAAACCTACAAATGGACATCGTGTATATATTGATAGAGTAAATCCAGAAGTAGAAAAAGTTCAAATTTTCAATAAGGATAACTCTTCTAGTCAGTATATTAAAAATGGCGAAACTGTCCGCATATTAGCTACTTTCAAAGAAACATTAACAGTTAATCCAACGATTACTTTTAATGGAGAAAGCAAGCTAGCAACACAGATTTCTGGTGGTAACGGTGAAGTTATCTATTCTGCGGATTTTGTTATCCCAGAGGATGAGGCTGAATTAGCTGAAGGAAGATTAACTTTCACGGTTAGTGATTATGAAGATCTTGCTGGAAATAAAGGTGTTACATTTGATCAGAATGTAGCTAGTAATTCGTTAACTTATGATAGAACACTTCCAATTGTATTTAGCAACAATTCTATTGGAAAAGATGATAAATTTAGTTATGTAAGTATCAAGCTATTTGATGAAAATACAATTACTAAACTTGTCATCAACGGTCAAGAATTCCCACATACAGGAATGTATATTGATATCAACGATGGAGATATTTATAGTTTCCCTGAAGGTGAGAATACAATCGAATTTACTGATGCTGCAGGAAACAAGAACACATATACGTTCACAGTAGATAAAACTGCACCAGTTTATAGTGCTATGGGTATCTTCAATTGGACTAATAACAATGATAAGAGTGGAGATGTTACATATGCCACTAAAGATGAACATATTCGTTTATTTGTTGCTTTCCCAGAAATGTTAGATACTAATCCAAAAGTAGATATCTATGGAAAAGATGGTAAAGTTACTACTTTGGATTTAGAGTATGGCGAAGAAGCAAAATTCTATTTTGTTGAGTTCGATACTACTGATGAATTAGACTTACCAGAAGGTAAAATTAACTATCGAATCTATGGATATAAAGATCAAGCTGGAAATACAGGAAAAGATTTAACGCAAGAAGATACAACAGATAAAAGATTTCCATATGTTATCTATGACAGTAATGCTCCTATCGTAAAACATCTAGGTATTACTGATTTAGATGAATTCAAAGACGAAGTTGGAAAACTATATGTAAAAAATGGTGATAGAGTTCGTGTATTAGTTTATTTCGATGAAAAATTAGCTGTTGAACCTACAGTTAAGATTGGTAATAAAGAATACAAAGCTACTTATCGCGAAGCAAGTTCTACAAACGGTCCTGCTTATTACGCAGATATAAAAATCACTGAGGAATTAGGACTACCAGAAGGTATCATTAATTTCGAAGTATATGGTTATAGTGATGCGGCTGGAAATATTGGCGAAGTATTAACAAATAAAGATATTAATATGTCTAGTTATCCAAGTGTTACTTTAGACAATACAAATCCAGAAGTATTATCTGTCATTTTCCATTCTACTAATGAAAATGATATTCAAAAAGCTATGCCAGGTGATCAGCTTTGCTTATATTTGCTTGTAGATGAAGAATTAAAATTTGATCCAACCTTTACCGTTAATGGGGTAGAGTATAAAGTAAATCAAACGGAAGTTACTACTGCTGGAAACTATAAATACGCTGTTGTTTATGATATTCCAAGCGATACTCAAGACGGAGAAATGACATTTGAAATTTCTAATATCGTTGATTTAGCTGGAAATTCTATTGGTACATTAACAAATAAGGACGCAATTGAAGGAAAAAGTACTATCGATTATGATAGTACTTTACCTGAAATTGTTAATTTAGGAATTACTGGTTTTTTTGATGAAGCAGAAGATGCTGATCCACATTATATAAAAAACGGTGAAAGTATTCGAATTCTTACTTATTTTAACGAAAAATTAAGTGTTTTACCAACTGTAAAAATTGGTGATAAAGAATTCCAAGCTTACTATACAGAAGATAGTTCTGATGTAGAAAATAATGTTTACGCTTATTATGCGGATATAAAAATTACTGATGATTTAAATCTTAATGATGGAAAAATTATGTTTTCTATTTATGGACAAAAAGATTTAGTTGGTAATGAAGGAATAACATATACGAATGATGATATCACTTATGGTGAAGACGAATTTAGTTATGTTATTTTGGATAATATTGCTCCTTCATTTAATGTAGCTAATACTACACACGATGATAAAGCAATGGAAATTGTTGTTACTGACGATAATTTTGATTACGCAGTAATTATTAATCAAGATACTGGTGAAAAGAAAACAGTTTCAGATAAGGTATTTACTGTTTCTGATGAAGCAACATACCATATTTATGCCTATGATAAATCAGAAAACGTAGCTGAACTTTGGGTAGCTATCGATAAAGAAGAACCCTTTGTTAGCATATCTGGTACTGGAGAAAATAACAAATTTAAATCAGATGTATTAGTTGATATTTCTGATAAATTTTTAACAGAAGTAAAGATTAATGACACAATTTATACAAGAGATGATTTTTCATTTGATAATCATAATGAAGATGGTAAATTCTCTATTCTTTTAACAGAAGAAAAAGAATATACAGTAATCGCCAAAGATAAATTTGGTCATGAAACTAAAGTTAAATTTAGTATTGATGAGACAAATCCAGTCGTAACTTTGACTGGTGGCGATATGAATGTAGAAATTAATACAGAGTTTGTTGATCCAGGCTATACAGTTACTGATAATATGGATAAAGATTTAGAAGTTAATATAAAAGTATATTATTCTAAGACTGGAGCTAGTGATACTTGGACAAGTGCTCCTGATAACAAAGTAGATACAAGTGTATTAGGACATTATGCTATTTGGTATAGTGCTACTGATTCAAGTGGAAATGTTTCTAATTCAGTACGCCGTATCATTGTAGTACAAGATACTACTAATCCAGAAATTATTTTACCTGAGGATGTAATTGGATTAAATAAGAATGAGAAGCATATCGAAGCCGGTTCAGTTCTTTCATTAGAAGGACTTGTTCAGGCAAAAGATAATTTTGATAAAAATGTCAAATTAGAATTAAAACATGTTACTTTTTATGCACCAAGTGGTTTAAAAGAAGATAACATTTATAATTACGATTTTACTAACGGCATTGATACTAGAAAAGTAGGTAGATATAATCTTGATTATGTTGCAACCGATGCTTCTGGAAATGAAGCTAAGAAAACATTATTAATTATGATTAGTGATACAACCAAACCCGTTATTTCTATTGATAGAACAGTAGAATTAAATGTTGGTGATGAGTTTGTTGAAGATATCTATTCAAAGATTTCTGATAATAGTGATGATACTTTAAAAGTTGAAATTTATCCTTGTGACGGAATTGAAGTAGATACTACCACTGCTGGAGTTTATTCAATCAATTACAAAATCTCAGATTCTTCTGGAAATTATGAAGTAGCTACTAGAAAAGTTATTGTTAAATAATTTAAGAGAAATTAAGAGAAAATTCAAATTTCTCTTTTTTTTTGGCTTCTATGTGCTATAATTATGATGAGAATAGGAGGAAGTAGTGTGGCCTATATAAAATTTAAACCTTTAACACCTACTATGCAGTTTAATCACATGGTAACAATAGAAGAATTAGATAAAGAAATACTTAACCTTATAGATAAATCTGAAGTTATTCAGTTTGCTTTTTCTTCTGGACGTGATTATGGGGTTTTAACAGATAAGAGAATTATTATTAGTGATAGAAAAGGGGTACGAGGATTTCGAAGAAAGTTTTATTCGATTATATATGATTCTATTTCTACTTATAATTTAGATATTCATAATTTTGATACAACTATTGAGATGACCGTAGATAGCGGTTATATTGTGATTCTTAGTTTTTATAAACCAATTCCATTAGAAATTATGTTTGATATTTATAAATTCTTAAGTAGTAAGATTTTGGAAAAATGATAGAATATGATATAATGTAAAAAAATAGAGAGTAATTGGAGGGATAGAATGGCATTAAATGGTATTAAAAAATTTTTTGGTGTTGAAAGCGAAGACGAACAAACCATAGTAGGAACAGAAGATGAATTTTATCAAGTAAGTAAGGAAGAACTTGATGAAGACAGTAATAAAAAAAATAAGATGATTTTATTTGAACCTAGAGCCTACTCAGAGAGTAGTCAGATTGTTGATTATTTGAAAAATAGAAATACAGTTATTGTGAATTTAAAGCGAGTTACTCCTGAACAGGCAAAAAGAATTGTCGATTTCTTAACGGGAAGTTTGTATGCAATGAACGGTAATTTACAAAAATTAGGTGGTGGAATTTTCCTTTGTGCACCTAACAATGTCAATATAGAAGGAAAAATTACTGATGATTCTGTTAAATCAGTGAAGGGGAAAATTAAAGAAACTAGCGAAGATGAATTCAGCTGGTAATTTTATTCATTTGGGGGTATAGAGGATGGTTGAAAGCAATAAAAGTAGTATGATCTCTCAGCAAGAAAAAGAAGAAATTTTATTGCTGATTCAAGGTACAATTAAACATACTGAAACAATCTTAGATCAGTTTGAAATGCAAAAAAAAATGATTATTTCCTTGGAGGAACAACTAGCTTATTACAAAAATATTAATGAAGAAATGAAGCAGTTTCAACCTAGTCAGCATGCGGAAGAAATTATCGCTCAGGCTAAGGAAGATGCCGACTATATTGTTTACGATGCATTAGTTCAAGCTAAAAAGGTAGAGTTAGGAACATCTTCAGTTAAAAGAGAATTGGCTATGTTTAAGGATAGTTTGAAAAAAATTTTAGAGAGAGAATGGAAAATATTAGAGGAATTTGATCATTTACAAGGAAAGGAATAAGGAGAAATTTGAGTGTTAAAAAGGATGAAATCA
Organism: uncultured bacterium; assembly: GCA_949296705.1. Classification (GTDB taxonomy): domain Bacteria; phylum Bacillota_I; class Bacilli_A; order RF39; family UBA660; genus Alloscybalousia. Next base: position 13,337 of record CASFOW010000028.1, on the reverse strand, counting down.
AGATTGTTGCTTTTACATTAATTGAATTACTAGCAGTTATTGTTATATTAGGTATTCTCTTAGGTATTGGAACAGGTATTTATTTATCATATTTAAAAAATAGTACTGATCGTTCGTATAATATTGCGGAAAATAGTTTTAAAGATGCGACGATGGCAGCAATGGAAAATTGTATGTCTGGTGGTGCGACGGGTTCATCGTTTTGCGCTAATCACAATGTACCTCAGAATCAATATGATTTTGAACTCGTTTATTTAAGGGAATTAATTGATCATGATTATATTGATCCAATTAAGAATCCAGAAGATACAGATGAGTTCTGTGATCCAGATAAGTCTTATGTTTATGTATCTAATCGTGCCGATATGGAAACTCCGTTAAATTATGATTTATATTATAAAATCTGTTTAGTATGCGGAGATAGAAAAAGTGAATATTGTGATGAAGAAATCGAAATACCTGCTGAATTCGATACTTATTGTCAAGTCTATTACGATGAAGAACTTACAACTCCATATGATGGTGCTTGGACAGACCAAGATTTATTTTTAAGATTTGATGTTAGTGAAGAAGGATATCGTTTAGGTATATCTAGATTCTTGTATAAAGCAAATAGTGCGACGAAATGGGATAAATTAGATGTAAGAGAGCCATTTGGTACAGTTAGATGGACTGAAGATGTTAATGATGAAGTGCTAGCTAAAGGCTATGATGATTTAAATCAAGTAGGTACTACAGCTATTTGTGGTGGTGATGGTACAATTGTTAGGATTGATAAGACAATTATTGAAAAAGCAGTTATTACAGCCAAAAGAGCAGATGGAAAAGCATTACCAACGGATACTTGGTCAAACAGTGATGTAACTTTAACGGTTACTGTAACTCCAGCTACAACGATAAGTGGTTATTTATATCGTTGGTATAAAGATGGCGTATTAGTACAGGATTGGAATTCATCCAATACTTATGTCGCAACAACAGATGGTACGTATTATGCAGAGGTAACGAATGCAGTAATGAAACAGATTATTAAGACAAATGAGTTTAAAGTAAAAATAGATAGACAAAAACCGATAGTCACTATTAAAGAAAGTCCAATTAGTTTAGGAACAGAAGACTATAACTTTAAAGATAATATTACAGTAAGTTTTGGTCCATCTGGGGGAGATTATTCTTGCAATCCAGCTAGTAGTAGAAAAACCGGTACTTATACTGTAACTTGTAGCGCAACATCAGGTAGTGAATTAACTACAACCGTTACTTTTACGGCTCGCCATAGTTACCCAGCCACTCGGGTAGGTAGAACATGTACAGGTCAGAGAAATTGTAGTAGTTGTACAATATGTACTTGTGGTCATCACCGTTGTGGTGATGATGGTCCGAACTGTGGACATGAGGGTTGTGATCCAAATGCAATGTGCTGTAATTGTGCTGAAACTACAGGACAATGTTGTGAAAGTTATGAATATGATTGTTCGTACTATACTTGCCCAAATGGTGGAACTGTAACCGGTACTACATGTTATTATTAGGAGGATTTGAATGAAAAAAAAGGGGATAATTATTGCTATTGCTTTAGGATTTTTACTTATTGTTGGTGGTAGTATTGCTTACTTTAATAGTATAGTGTACGAAACTGATCCTGAGTTTACTACTTCTCCTACACCAGAAGATGAATTACCACTTGAAGAAGAAATTATTGAATATTTGCCTAAGATAGAATATATTTGTTTAAAACCAGAAGTAAAGGAAACCCTAGAAGAAACTGATTACACATACACTTATCAAAATCAATATTACTTTATGGCCCAAGATGGGAAAATGGTAACAGCTAAATTAACGGATCATTTTAAATTCGATTCTATTCAAGGATATCAAGAATTCTTAAAACAAGAAGAACAAAAAGAAACAAATTTCACTCTTACTACTGATGAAGATAATTTAATTATTGATAGCTCACTATATACTATTTTTTATCCTAACGATATTTCTAATATTGATGAATTTGTTTTCGATGATACTTATCTTACTTTCTTATCTCAAAAAGGATATACTTGTGAATTACAAAAAACAACTACGGATAAGAATTAGCACTTTGTGATAAGTGCTTTTTTCTTTTTGGTACTTTCTCTTTTTTTTGATCTATGATAAAATGATTATTATAATAGGAAAGAATAATTGGAGGGATAATATGGCTTTAACAAATATCAAAAGATTTTTTGGGGCAGAAGGTGAAGTAGAGAGTAGTAGCGTGGAAGAAGAATTTTATCAAGTAGGGCGCACTAGTACTGCCGTTGATGAAGAGAGTATGAGAAAAAATAAAATGATTTTATTTGAACCACGTGCTTATTCGGAAAGTAGTCAGATTGTAGATTATTTGAAAAATCGAAATACTGTTGTTGTAAATTTAAAACGAGTTACCCCTGATCAAGCTAAACGCATCATCGATTTTTTGACTGGCGCATTATATGCAATGAATGGGAATTTACAAAAGCTAGGTGGTGGAATTTTTCTTTGCGCTCCTAACAATGTTAATATAGAAGGTAAAATTACAGATGATACCGTTAAATCCGTTAAAGGAAAAACAAAAGAAGAAAAAGAAGAAGAATTTAGTTGGTAATAGAATTAACTTGAAAAAGAATTATATTGTTCATGGTTAAATTTAGCTTGAACGTAGTGAAAGGAATGGTACTTAAGATGAAAACAGGAATGTTTAAGATCTTGATTCCTACGGTTTTAGGAATTATTTGCATTTTACTAGGAATTGGTTTTTCATTTATTTTAACTAATCTACCTGAAGAAGAAATTAATTATATTTTATGTAAGCATGATGTAGAAGCAGATGATTATTCATTATCGGAAGAATATCGAGTCTATTTAGCTGAACAAGATTATATAGAGAAAGTGAAATCTACGTCTATTTATGTTTATAAGACTCCTGAATTATTTGAACAATATAAAAGTCAATTATTGTTAGATGAAGCAGTAAAATATACAGAAAAGAAAGAAGAAAATAAAATTATTTTAAATAGTGAGACTATTTATTATTATGATGAGGAGATAACTCCGACATTATTTACAGATTATATTCAGTCATTAGAGGATAATCAGTTTCAATGTAATAATTAAAATATATTGATATAGGTGAGAAAAATGATAGTAAGAAAAAGAAAATATTATGCTTTTACATTAATTGAATTACTAGCAGTTATTGTTATATTAGGTATTCTCTTAGGTATTGGAACAGGTATTTATTTATCCTATTTAAAAAATAGTACTGATCGTTCGTATAATATTGCGGAAAATAGTTTTAAAGATGCGACAATGGCAGCAATGGAAAAGTGTATGGCAGAAGGATCAACTACTGGAATATGTACCAATCATAATGTACCTCAAAATCAGTATGATTTTGAACTAGTCTATTTGAGAGAACTAATAGAAGGGGATTTTATTGATCCAATTAAGAATCCAGATGATACAGAAGAATTCTGTGATCCAGATAAGTCTTACGTTTATGTATCTAATCGTGCCGATATGGAAACTTCATTAAATTACGATTTATATTATAAGACCTGTTTAGTATGCGGGGATAGAAGAAGTGAATACTGTGATGAAGAAATAGAAGTACCAGCTGATTTTGATACTTATTGTGATGTGTTCTATGATGAGGGATTTACTACTCCTTATAATGGGGAATGGACTGATCAAGACTTATATTTACGCTTTACTGTAGAAGAGGGCTATAAACTAGGTATATCTAGATTCTTATACAAAAACAGTAAAGAAAGTACTTGGAAAAAATTAGATGTTAGAGAGCCATCAGGTATGGTGCATTTAACGAAAGATATTAAAGATAAAGTTGAAGTTAAAGCATATGATGACTTGAATCAAGTAGGAAGTACGGCTATTTGTGGCGGAAAAGAAGTTCATATTGATAAAACTATCTTGAAAAAAGCAACTTTAACAGCTGAAGAAAAAGATGGTAAAGCTTTAGCTAATGATACTTGGGCAGATGATGATGTAATTTTAACGGTTACTATGGATCCAGTAAAAGCAACTAGTAATTATTTATATAAATGGTATCTTAACGGTGAAGTAGTTAAAGATTGGAGTACAGATAGTAGTTTTACAGCTACTGAGGATGGTACTTATAAAGCAGAAGTAACTAATGAAGTGCGGAAGCAGTACTTAACAACTAATGAATTTAAAGTAAAAATAGATAGAACAATTATTACTAAAGCAACAATAACGGCTAAAGAGAAGAATGGAAGTAATCTTACAACTGGTAAATGGACAGATGATGATGTAACCTTAACCGCAACACCTACCCCAGATACGACTAAGAGTGGCTATTTATATAGATGGTATAAGGATGGTAAGAAACTTAATGACTGGAGTAGTACGAATACTTATGTAGCTACTTCAACAGGAAAATATAAAGTAGAAATTACCAATGCTTTGAAGCGACAAGTTGTATCAGATGAATTCCAAGTTAATATCGATCGTACTGTAATTAAGAGTGCAACAATAACAGGAAAACAAGGTAGTAGCGCGATAGCTTCTAATAAGTGGGCAAAACAAGATGTAACGTTAACAGCTACTGTTAATCCTAAGTCTACTTCAAGTGGATATTTATATAAATGGTATAAAGATGGAGTAGTAGTTAAAGATTGGTCTAGTTCGAAGACATATACCGCTACAGTAAATGGAACTTATAAAGTGGAAGTTACTAATGGGGTTAGACGACAAATCATTACTTCTAATAACTTTATTGTAAAAATCGATCGGAAGACACCAACTATAGCGGTAGGAAGTAATCCATTAAGTTTAGGTAATGGCGATTATAATTTTACTCGTAATGTAACGCCTTCATATGGTGATTCTGGAGGAAATATTAGTTGTAATCCAGCTACTAGTCGAAAGACAGGTACATATACAGTTACTTGTACCGCAACATCAGGTAGTGGTTTAAAAAGCTCTGTTAGTTTCTCGGTTCGACATAGCTATGCAGCGACTTATGTACCTAGAACTTGTGAACAGGAAAACTGTTATACTTGTTCTAATCCAAGAGAATGCTATATAATTGATTCTCGTAGACAGATGACATGGTGTAAATATAGTTGTACAGACGGAAAAGATAGATGGAATGCTAAGTCTTATAGAGATCCCGGCAGTGATGGTTGGGGAGGTTGGGGCTCTTCTATTAGACTATGTAGTACTGATCAAGTAGATTGTTCTTATTATACTTGTCCGAATGGCGGAACGCTGAGTGGTGCGACTTGTTATTATTAATTAGATAGTGGAATGGATGAGGTTGATATAATGCTTAGATGGTCAATGGTATTATTTGTTATTGGGTTATTTCTGATCGTAGTTACAACAGTTATAGTCAGTTTTACCGGTCATAGTAAAAGTAATACAACGGATGATAACACTATTTTAGATGGATACTATATTTGTAGTAAAGAACCCAAAAGTTATAGTGATGATATTGATAATGGGGATACATTAGTTTACAGCGAAGAAGAAAGCTATCATTTTCAAGTAAAAGATGGCGAGGTGTTTGCTGCTTTCTATCATGTTTACTATTTGTTTCCTACTGTAGATGATTTAAACTATTTTGTACAAAGACAATTATTGGATGAAGGGCTAAATAGAAAAGTTGAAAGAGATAGTTTGGTTATTCAAGATAGTAGAAACTATTTACCCGATGAAAAGTCTTTTTCAAAACAGCGCGAACAGTTAGGAAAAATGGGATATTCTTGTATTTTAGAACGGTGAGATAGTATCTGGTAAAAAGATTTTTAAATATTTAGTGTTATTTGTTTATCCTTGTAAGAGTTTTAATTCTCATAGAAGTAAGTTGTTTTAAAATGAGTGTATTTCTTGAAAGAGTATTTAGATCAAGCATATGAGATAATTAAAAACTTTAACTTTTAAAATTCTAATTAGTAATTAGCATTAAAAAGAAATCTATCGAAAAAAATTTATCCTGACTCAAATTCTAAAGTGCTTGCACATTCTTTTTAACTGTGTTATATTAGTACATATTGAAAACAAGTGCGAAAGACGGAATAAACATCGATTTCTTAACAGAGAGTCCTATTAGGTGAGAGAGGATAAGAAACGGTTTATTCAGATCACTTTCAAGTTTTGTGCTTTGTGGATAAGATAAAGCCGGAAAAGTTCCGTTATCAAGAGTAAAGTGGATAAGTTTTACTTATCAATTAAGGTGGTACCACGGGTTTCTTCGTCCTTAGGATGAAGGAATCTTTTTCTTTTGGAGGAGATCAAATGAAAATAGAAAATGAGGTTAGAGTATTAGATATTGATACAAAGCAGTTTATATCTTTGTTAGAAGCAAAAAAAGCAACTTACATAGATACTTATTTTCAAAGGCGATATGTTTATGATTTAAAGCCTAAACAAGTAGGTAAATGGCTTCGCCTTCGTACGAATGGTAAAGAGACTACTCTTACGATTAAGCATATTGAATCGGATAAAATCGATGGTACGAAAGAGTTAGAAATCGTAGTTTCTGATTTTGATACGACTTATTCTATATTAAAAGAGTTAGGGTATCAGGAAAAAGGTTATCAAGAAAATAGACGAATACGCTATTTACTAGATGGAGTAGAAATTGATATTGATTCTTGGCCACATATTCCTACTTTTGTAGAGTTTGAAGGAGATAGCCCTTCTATCGTTATGGATGTAGTAAAAAAATTAGGCTTTGATGAAAAACAAATAACGACTTTAGATGTTGATAGTATTTATCGCTATTATCATTATGATTTAGATAGTATTTATGATTTACGTTTTGAGGAGGAATAATTATGTTTAAAGAATTATCAAAAGAAAAAATTAGTGTTAATGAAGAAAAGAAAATGCAACATTTTTTAGATAGCCATATCTTACAAAAGTCAATTGATAAACGAGATAAATATTTTGTTTTCTATGATGGTCCAGCTACTGCTAATGGAATGCCTGGGATTCATCATATGTTAGCGAAATTATTAAAAGATTCGATTTGTAAATATAAGACGATGCAAGGGTATAAAGTAATTCGTAAAGTAGGTTGGGATACGCATGGATTACCAGTTGAGGTTCAGGTAGAAAAGGAACTTGGTTTTTCTGGAAAAAATGATATTGAAAAATATGGTATTAAACAGTTCAATGAAAAGTGCCGTGAATCTGTGTGGAAAAATGAAAAAGCTTTCCGTGATTTTACTAACAAAATGGGGCAATTCATCGATTTAGAGGATCCTTATATTACCTATCAGAATGATTATATTGAAACCGAGTGGTGGATTTTAAAGAAGTTCTTTGATGAAGGGTATATTTATGATGGGTTAAAGATTTTACCTTATTGCCCACGTTGTGGAACGGGTCTTGCTTCTCATGAAGTTGCGCAAGGATATAAAGAGATCAGTGTTAATACTGTTACAGTACCTTTTCAGTTAAAGGATGAAGAAAATACTTATTTGTTAATTTGGACAACGACACCTTGGACGTTAATTAGTAATGTCGCAGCCTGTGTTAATCCTCAGGAAAAATATGTCAAATGTTTATCACGTGGACACTATTTTATCGTAGCTGAAAAATTAGCTCATCAAGTATTAGGCGATGATTTTGAAGTAGTTGATGAGTATCTTGGTAAAGATTTAGAGTATCGTGAATATGAACAGTTTTTACCATTCTTGAAAGTAAATAAGAAGGCTTTTTATATTACTTGTGCGGATTATGTTACTATGGAAGATGGAACAGGTATCGTTCATATCGCTCCTGCTTTTGGTCAAGATGACTATGAGGTTGGTTTAAAGTATGATTTACCGGTTTTAAATCCTGTTGATGAGAGTGGTTGTTATACAGATGGTCCTTGGAAAGGTAGACTTGTCGTTGATTCCGACTTGGAATTAGAAATCATTAAGTATTTAGCAAGCGAAGACAAGTTATTTAAGAAACAAAAAATGGAACATAATTATCCACATTGTTGGCGTTGTAAAACTCCACTTGTCTATTATTCAAAACCTAGTCTTTATATTAAAACAACAGCTTTAAAGGATAAGATTATCGCTGCCAATAAAACCGTACATTGGTTTCCAGAATATGTTGGTGAAAAACGCTTTGGCAATTGGTTAGATACGATGAATGATTGGGCAATTTCTAGAAATCGTTATTGGGGAACCCCAATTCCATTATGGCGTTGTAGCTGTGGGCATGATGAGATGATTGGATCAAGAAGTGAATTAGTGGAAAAAGCAATTGAAAAAATTGATGAATCTATCGAATTACATCGTCCTTATGTCGATGATATTCATATTAAATGCCCTGTTTGTGGTAAAAAAATGAGTCGAATTAAGGATGTAATTGACTGTTGGTTTGATAGCGGTTCTATGCCTTTTGCCCAATATCATTATCCTTTTGAGAATAAGGAGTTGTTTAATACTCAATTTCCAGCTGATTTTATCAGTGAAGGAATCGATCAAACGAGAGGCTGGTTCTATTCACTTATTGTTATTTCTACTTTTGTGATGGGATGTAGTCCATATAAGAATGTACTAGTTAATGATTTACTTTTGGATAAGTATGGACAAAAGATGCATAAATCTAAAGGTAACGCCGTAGAGCCATTCTCGATTTTAGAGAAGTATGGAGCGGATGCGACTAGATGGTATATGTTATATGCATCTCCGGTTTGGACCCCTTTAAAGTTTGATGAAGAGGGAATTAAAGAAGTACAATCTAAGTTCTTTAATACCTTAAAAAATACTTATACTTTCTTCCAATTATATGCTAATACTGATCATATTGATCCTAGGGAATTTAAAGTGAAATACAAGGATTTAGATGAGATTGATAAATGGTTATTATCTAAATATCATAAACTTGTTCATTATGTAACGAATGCGATGGATGAATATGATTTAAATAAAGCAGTGAGATTGATTAATTATTTTGTCAATGAAGATTTATCGAATTGGTATATTAGAAGAAATAGAAGAAGATTCTGGGAAAGTGAAATGACAACAAGTAAAAAAGCAGTTTATCAGACGACTTACGAAGTATTAGTAGGTATTTGCTTATTAATCGCTCCGATTGTCCCTTTTGTAGCGGATGAGATTTATGTTAATTTAACAGGTGAGGAGTCTGTACATTTAGCAAATTATCCTAAGTATGATAAAAAGATGATTCAAGAAGCAATCGAAAAGAAGATGGATTTGGTTAGAGAATTGATTTCTTTAGGTAGAAATGCTCGTGAAGAAGCCAAAATTAAAGTGCGTCAACCACTTAGTGAAGTAATCCTAGACGGAAAAAATGAAGAGTTAATCAAAGATTTAGTACAATTGATTAAAGAAGAACTAAATGTAAAAACTGTTACTTTTGCTTCTGATTTATCGATTTATATGAATTTTGAGGTAAAACCAAACTTTAAGATTTGCGGAAAAATGTTTGGACCTCATATTAAAGAGTTTCAACAAAAGTTAACGACTTTATCTGATGAAGATATTGCGACATTAAATGAGAATGGTTCAATTAAAATGGAAATTGATCATGAGGAAGTAGAAGTTGTTTCGGAAATGGTGGAAATTCGTATTTCTTCTAAAGAGGGATTTAATGCGTCTCACGAGGGAAATCAATTTATCGTTTTAAATACTACGTTAACAGAAGAGTTACTCCATGAGGGTGTTGTCCGTGAATTAATTAGTAAGGTTCAAAATTTACGGAAGGCAAAAGATTTTGATATTTCGGATAGAATTCATCTCTACTATCAAGCAAGTGATGATTTTGAAAAAGCTATTCGTGATTTTAAAGCACTAATCCAAGAAGAAACTTTAGCGATTTCTATGGAAAGTAAAGAAAATTCTGGCGAGGTTTATTCTTTGAATGGTATTGATGTTCAACTAGACATAGAAAAAGTTTCTAAGTAAAATAAGTACTCTGTTTCTAAAAGAAACGGGGTATTTTTTTCGGTTTCATAAATTGAAAAAGCTTACATATAATGATATACTAATATCTGTAAAAGGGAGTGGCAAGACATGAGTAAAAGAAAGTGCTTTTACTGCGATTATATTAATGAAGAAGATGCTTTGTTTTGTGAAAATTGTGGAAAAAAAATAGAATATATTTGTCCTCATTGTGGCTATGAGATACATAGTAAAACGAATTTTTGCCTTAATTGTGGGAAAAAAATAGAAATTAATGAGGAAATAGAAGAGGATAAGGATCCCTCTGATGTAGAAAATAAAGATAATGAAACAAAGTTAATTTGTGCGTATTGTCATACAGAAAATGATAGTTTGGCTATTTACTGTGAAGGTTGCGGTAGAAGGTTAATTGATGAGGAAGAAAATACAAATTCTGATGAGGTTGCTTCTAACAATCTAGATGATGAAGAAGAACCGGAATCGATAAGTGAAGCTTCTGAAGAAAATGAAATAAGTGAAGAAGAGAGTAATTTAGAAAATACTGATAGGATAGAAGAATCTCAGGATATAGAGGAAAATCCAGATGATTCTGAAACTTTAGAATCAACAAGTAGCGAAGAAATAGTAGATGAAGATACAGCTGATAATTTGGATGATGAAGAGGAGTATGTTCGAGTATGTGGATATTGTGAGACCGAGAATTCGTTATCTGCTATTTACTGTGAAGGTTGCGGTAGAAGGTTAATTGATGAGGAAGAGAATACAAATTCTGATGAGGTTGCTTCTAACAATCTAGATGATGAAGAAGAACCGGAATCGATAAGTGAAGCTTCTGAAGAAAAAGAAATAAGTGAAGAAGAGAATAATTTTGAGGATACTGAAGAGGCAGAAGAATTTCAAGATATAGAGGAAAATCCAGATGAATCTGAAACTTTAGAACCAACAAGTAGCGAAGAAATAGAAGAGAATACTTCTAACGATTCAGACGGAGAAGAAGATGATACAGATTTAGAAGAGTATGGTATGGATGAGGCACACGAAGATGCTATCGAAGAACCGGAATCAGAGGCTAACACTTTTGAAGAAAATGAGATAAGTGAAGAAGTGAACAATTTAGAGGATATTGATAGGATAGAAGAATCTACGGATATAGAGGATGATTCAGATGAATCTGAAATAGAAGAGGAAAAGGTTTCAAAAACGGATGCTAAAGAAGGATTAGAAAAACAAGAAGAATCTGGCTCAAAAGTGAATGTAGAAACAAATTTAGAAAAGAAAACATCTGCTATATTATCTTCTGATGAAGTACGAACTAGTTTAGTTTCTAATAAGAATAAAAGAAAGAAAAAGATTGTAATCGTTCTTATTCTTCTCTTATTAATTATCTCAATTGGTTGTTATCTATTCTTTTGTACGGATATATTTAGCCCTCATAATAATAATCCTGTTGAAGAAAAAGAGAATATTTTAATTAAGGTTCCTAGTGTAGTAGGAGAAGAAGTAGATAAGGCAACGAAGATATTAGAAGATTTATCATTAAAAGTAAAAATAGAAGAAGTAACTACAGAAAATAGTGAAGAAATTGGTAAAGTATTTGAACAAGATATTATAGATAAAGAGGTAGAAAAAAATACTTTGATTACTTTGAAAAGTTATGTTTCTACCGAAAAGGTAATTGTCGAATCAGTAATTGATTTTAAAGTAGAAGATGCGGTAAAAAAATTAGAAGAACTCGGATTAAAAGTGGTAGTAAAGGAAACGTATTCAGATAAAGAGAAGAGTATAGTCACTAGTCAAAGTAAAAATCCAGGCGAAGAAGTAGCTAAAGGTAGTGTAATAGAAATTACGATAAGTAAAGGACAAAAGCCTGATGAAAATGAATCTTTGTTAGAAGAAGAAAACGATAATTATCAAAATACTTCTTCGGGGAATGATGGGAATAAAGGAAATAGCGAAAACAATGAAAAACCTTCAATACCAGTTAATGGTAATGATACTGAAAACACTATAAATAAGTGGTCTGATTGGGTAGATGCCTTACCTAGTGAAGTCAACCAAAATAATTATGATATTGAAGAAAAAACCGTCTATCGCTATCGAACGATAGAAACAACGAAGTCTGATCAACCTTCTTTGCCGGGGTGGAATCTTGCTTTTCAATCTTCTGTTATGACAGGTTGGTCAGATATTCAAAGAATTAGTGATGTTAGCGAAGAACAATTAGCAAATTATCGAAATAATTCTCAGTATCAAATTGTATCAGAAGAAGTATCTTACTATAGAATTGATGGAATTCATTGTGATAAAATTTCTGGAGAAAGAGGCTCGGTCTTACCTTCTAGTGATGGTACTTGTCCATCTGGTTATCAATTGCATGCTTCTTGGACAGTTTCTCCGACAGATTTATCCGGTATTGGTGTTACTTTGGCTAACTGTGATCGCCATAATATGATTTTGCAAAACCAAATAACTAAATCATCTCCAATATGGCTTTTAAAAGTACGTACTGCGGTAATGAAATATACTTATCATTATACAAGAACTACTGATTGGTCTGCTTGGCAAGATGAAAAAATAGAAAGTGGCAGTAACCGGGAAGTAGAAACTAAGAAGATGTATCGTTATAAAGAAAAATAGTTTGTGAGAAACAATTAGCCGTCAATAGTTTGGAGATAAAATTTTCCTTGCTTCTAATGACTTGAAATAGTATACTTATAGTGTAAAGAATATAAGAAAAATAATAGGAAAGAAGGGTTGAAAAAATTGAGAAAAAGAGGGTTTACATTAATCGAATTATTAGTGGTTATTATCTTAATTGGAGTATTGATGGCAATTGCCTTACCTGCTGTTAGAAATTTAACCTATGGAAATAGTGAAAAGAAATATCAGACATTAGAAAAGTTAGCCTATGAAGCAAGTAAGTTATATGTAAAGAACTATCGGGGGGAAATGACGAATGCGAGTAGCGATTGTTTTAATGTCCCTTATGATACACTTCTAAATGAAGGATTAATTGAAGAAGAGGATATTAACTGTACGGGAAACATTATTATCGATAATACAAGTGGTAAAGGAAACGAATATCAAGCCTACTTAACTTGTAAAGATAAGAAGGGAAAAATTGTTCACGAAGCAGAAGGAGGTATTCCTCTATATTGTAAGGGATTTAGCGGAAACTTTGTAGTAAACTATGAACTATATGAAGATACTACTCATACAAAGAATTATAATGAAGGGGATTGGGTAAGATATGTCTATGGAACTTATAGTAGTAGTAATCCCTACAATATTGAAATCGATCGCTACGAGTATACCAAAGATTTATTAAACTGGATTGAATTAAATCCAAGTAATCAAGAATATCAAAATCATAATGGAAATATTTATGTCCGAGCAGTTGATCAAGCT
>CASFOW010000027.1 GCA_949296705.1 uncultured bacterium | reverse complement strand
AATAATTTCACAAGCAAGGTCATTTTTAGAATTATCACTTATCTTTTTGAAATAATCAGTAATCTTTCTATCATCTCTTGTTTGCCTAGAATTATATTCATCTACTGCCTCTTTAAATTCTTTCTCATAAAGTTTTTTTACATCATCATAAAGAGAAGAAGTACCTCTTATTATTTCAATTAGTTCTGTATTATTATCATATTTACGATAATTATGTTTATCAACTCTTGATAAGCCTCTTGCATTTTGAATTGCATTGTTAGATAAAGAGGTCGAGCCAGAAGCATTACTCTTTGCCATATTTCTTGATGACGGTTTTCTGTTTTTATCACTACCAAGATGTAGTGAATAAGATAAGGTACTCATTTATTTTTACCTCCTTTCATAGATATATTTTGGCTCTGACAAAATATTTAACCCCCTAGGTATTTTGACGTAAACATCAAAATAACCTGTGGGCTAGGGATATTCCCTAGAACCCTTTTAGACTTATTCCATATTGTTTTAAAACTTCGTAATAAAACAAAATTCCATAAGTCTTAAAAAATGCTATCGCCACTTTCATTTGCTTTCGCAAACAAAACGTGCCACGCATTTTATTCTTCTTCATATACTGTACATTCTTCTAACCCAATTTCATTGGCTGGTTTTACTTTTGCAAATGATACTCCACTTACCATTTCCTCTCTAGTAATTACCCCATCTGTTTTATCAGGAATATATTTAAACACTGCCTCATTATCTTCTAGTAAAGTTCCATCATCTTTAACAACATATAATACCCCAATATCATATTCTTTCATTTTTACATCAGGATCTATTTTACGGTAATCTTCCATAGGGAATACTCTAACAATTGCTTTATTATCTTCTTTAAAATCGAAATAAAACACCTGTTTTTCTGTATTATAAATTGCTTGGTAAAACTTAACATCATAGAATTGTCTTAATCTCAATATATGTTGCCATACCTCATTTTCATCTCTATACTCACTAAAACGAATAGAGCCTACTACATTTCCAAATACTGCTGTTTCATTTTTATCAAGAAAACCATTTCTATATAAATCATTCATAGAGTTAGCGACTGACTCTCTAAATCTAACAAAATCTACTACACAAAATTTATTATTAAATTGTTTTAAAGTGATTTCTTCAACATAATTCATAATCAAATCGGCTTTTTCTTCTCTTGTAAAATCTTTCCAACGTTTATTATATTCTTTAAACTTTTCAGGGTATTTAATTGAATTGATGTAGTCTATATCTCGTTTGATAAGTATATCTTCAGGAGTAAACTTTAACTCATCACAGATTTCTGACTCACTTAATTTTTCTTCTAAATCAGCAATAGTGTTTTCTACTTTTTTACGTTCAGCATCATATTCTTCTAAAGTAAATACCTCATTAACGTATGCCTCTCTAATTCTTTTGAACTTATCTTTTTCTTTCTTTAATTCTGCCTCAATTTCTTCTTTTGGGTTTTCTATTTTTTGCTTAATCATTGGTAGGAAAAACTGATTAACAACACTATCATATTCCACAATGTCATCTATAAATTGACTGATATATTCTTCTACTACTGCCTCTTTTATAGTAAGTTTACAATCGTTACAATAGTAATAAAAATACGAATTACCATTTTTCTTGGTTGTTGCTTTTCCACCTAATATTCTGCCACATTTAGGACATTTTAACTTTTGCAAGAACAAATAAGTAAGTGTTCTTTGATAAGACCTAGAATTCTTTTTCTGTTGCACCTGACATTCCTCCCACAATTCTTTTGATACTAAAGGCTCTACAACATCTTTGTAGTAAGTAGGGTGTTTTGTCCTTTTACCATGAACAAAATTTCCTTTATAGATTTCATTTTCTAATATTTTTAGAATTGTCGTATCATACCAATTTGTTTTTCCTAATACTTTTTCTTCATTAAAAATATTTTTTATTTTTTGATAAGATAAACCACTATGATATAAGTTAAAAATTCTAATGACAACATCTTTTGTTTTCATGTCAGGTACTAAAGTTTTATCTTTCCTAGTGTAACCTAAAGGGGCTCTATGTGGAATATGTCCTGCTTTAATTGCACCAGCAAGTCCAACTTTTGTTCTTTCGCTAGTTCTTTCAATTTCTTGTTGGCTAACTGATGTTAAAATACGACTTATCATCTTACCATTTGCACTAGTAGTATTAATATCATCATTCGCACAGTCTAAATATGCTTCGTTTTCTTCTAAAAACTTTAAAATATTTTCCCAGTCATAAACAGAACGTGTAAGTCTATCTAGTTTTAAAACTACTATGGTGTTACATTTTCTATCTTTTATATCTTGTAATAATCTTTCAAATTCTGGACGTTTATTACCCGTTTTAGCACTTATTCCAGCGTCTTGGTATACATCATATATCTCATAACCTTTGTACTCACACATAGCCCTTAAACGTTTTTCTTGTTCTGGTAAACTAAAACCTTCTCTTGCTTGGTCTTCTGTTGATACTCTAATATATATTCCTGCGACTTTTTTCACATCATCATACATTAATTATCATCTCCCTTTTTCTTATTTTCAAAAAAAGAGGAGTCAAAAACTACTAGTTAAACACTAACGGTATTTGACTCCTCATATAAAACATTTACTACTAATTTTAAAGTATCAATAAATCGTTCTTTCATAAAGTACCCCATTTCTCATAAAAGACGATACTGCATGTCATTTATTGATGTCTTATTCTACAATATTTTACAAGATTTGTCTATACCCCATTTGTAGGGAATAGTTAGTGTGATTTAATGTAGTTTTCAAGTTCTGTTAATTTAATCTTTTTACTCAAGTTATTAATATAGATTTCATTAGAGTAATTAAAAGCAAGAAAAGTCATATCATTAATAATAATTCTGTGTGGCTCAATGTAACTTAAATTAGTTTTATCAATTCTTCTTATACTACCATTTATAAACGTCGGAGTAGCATTACAAAAATCACAGATAATCTCTAATCTTTTTCTTAAAGACTCCTCCATATCAATTT
>CASFOW010000026.1 GCA_949296705.1 uncultured bacterium | reverse complement strand
TATATCAACTTTTCAACACCAAATTTTAAAAAAATATGCACTTTTGGTGTTTTAAGTCGTGGGTTAAACAATAATTTTAAATTAATTTTTAATTTTTCAAGAAATTTACAAAAAACACTTGTAAAAACTTAGAAAGTCAAACTTCTTTTGAAAAGTCTTTAATTCGTGTAGAAAAATATTGCGAAAAAAATTATAGAACGAATTCTCGGTCTATAAACTATTCTCTTTCCAATAACCAATTAAATACATTTATCTGCTTTATACCATTATGAGAAGTATACGGCGTAAAGTCCGTAGTTAATAGAAACTTTGGATTATGATCACTAATCGTATTTAATGGTTTTAATTCTCTCTCTAAAGTCTTCTGTTCTTTTACCGTATAACTCACTTGATAATATTCCACACCTCTTTCGCTAACTGCAACAAAATCAACTTCACTATCCTCATTTTTCCCTATATAAACTTCATATCCACGTCTTAAGAGCTCTAAATATACTACATTTTCTAATATATGTCCGTCATCAGCTTGTTTACTACCCAATAAATAATACCTTAATCCTACATCAGCTAAATAATACTTACTACCTGTAATTAGATAATTCTTACCCTTTATATCGTATCTCGATACTTTATACAAAACAAATGCTTTAACAAGTGCTTCAAGATACTTTTCAACCGTTGGTACAGATATTTTTCTACCATTTGAAGTCATAATATTCGCTATACTTGTACTAGAACATAAATTACCTATATTATCGAACATAAATTTTATAACATCTTTTAACATACTTATATCAGATATATCTTTTCTTTCTGCGATATCATTAACAATAACTGTATTATAAAGACCATCTAAATACATTCTAATTTCTTTAGAACTGTTTAATTTTAAAGTATAGGGAAAAGAAGTTTTAGTTATATAATCTATGTATTTTTTTTGTATATCCACATCCCCCACATAAGATATATATTCTTTAAAAGAAAGAGGTAACATTTTTATTTCAATATATCTACCCGAAAGAAGTGTAGCTAGTTCTCCAGATAATAACTTAGAATTAGAACCTGTTATATATAAGTCCACATTTCTTTTTATATATAAACTATCACAAGCCCTTTGAAAATCTGATACCTTTTGTACCTCGTCTATAAAAACATAATTCATCTTATCACTAACTAATCTAGAATCAACATAATTATATAAATCATGATAATCGTTTATATCATTAAATTCATATTCTTCTAAATTCATACGAATAATTTGAGCCTTATCAACACCATTAGATAATAAATACTCTATATATAAATCAAACAAAGTAGATTCACCACATCTTCTTATTCCTGTTACTATCTTGATTAAATCTTTCTCCTTGAAACAAATTAATTCTTCTAAATAATCAGGCCTCTCTATCATAAATATTCCTCCACTAACATTGTACTACCATAAAGATCTTTTGTCATTTTTGTAAAATATAATTTACAAAAGTAGTTATAAAAGTAAACTTGTGAATTATGATTATAATTTTTTATGCCATCTACTTATAAAATCCACTTTATTCCATACTTTTTTCAGTAATCTCTTCTACTAAATCAGTTAAAAACTTCTCTATTTCTTCATTATATTGAGGATATTTATCCAATATCTTTTCCAAAAGTAGAATAGTTTTCTTCTTACGTTCTTGCTTATCAAAAGCCTTATTTGCAAGCAAACAGTATGAAGAATAAACCTCTATATCTCCAACAAAAGAAAACTCTTCCTTTTCTCGACTAGCAATTAAAATCCCAATTTCTGATTGAATACACTTATCGATTACCTTATCATAAGATAAATTACCAAAAGATATAATTCCATTAGCATACTTATAATCAAAAAGATACCATAATAATTTAGCATCCTCTTCAAAAGTTTTATAAAATATCCCCTCTTTAATAATTACTATACAATTAGGAAGTTTCTCCTTATAAGCATGATATAAATCAATTGTTTTCATTCTAAAATTTCCTTTCTTTTTAGAATTAGAAGCAGAAAAATATCCATAATAACTAGCTATAGATCGATAATATTTTACTTTATCTTTCTTTTCTAAATAAGATAATTTTCTATTAATTCTAACCCTTGTATTCCTTAGACAATTAATTTTTAATTTTTGATGATAAACCCGATAGTGATACCCTAAAAAAAGAAAAACCCCTACTGACTCGATAAAGATTACTCTTTTTATTGATCAATAAGGATAATTCTTCTAATTTCTGCATAATCTCTCTATAAATATATTTTAATCTTTCTTTGTCTTGATCTAAAATTAAAAAATCATCCATATACCGAACATAATACTTACACTTTAATTTCTCTTTAATATAATGATCTAGATCATTCAAATAATAGATTGCTAAAAACTGACTAGTCATCGCGCCAATACTTAACCCTTTTCCTTGTTGATAATCAGGAATATCTACATGATATTTTTCTCTAAAATACTTAACCTAAGAATTCACATATTCTTGATTAGTCTCTTTAATAATCACTTTAATTAGATTGATAACGTCTTTATCTTTTATTCGTTTTTCTAATTTTTCTAACAATATTTCATGATCAATTGTATAAAAATATTTACTAATATCTATCTTTAAACAATAAATTTCTTTATCAGGATTATGATAAAGCAAATAATGAATATATTTTTTTACAAGCATCATTGCATACGAACTACCCTTATTCTTTCTAGTAGCGACATTTTCTTCAATTAAAGTAGATTCTAAGTAGGGCAATAAATATTGGGACATAACAAAATGATTCACTATCTTATCAACAATACATTGACTCATCACTAATCTAGGTTTAGGTTCGAAAATTAAAAAAACATGATATCTCTTAGGTAAATAACTCCGATTTTTTAATATTCGATAAATATAATAAATATTAGTATTTAAATTAGAAGCAAAATAGAATAAGTCTCTTTTATTTTTACAAGTCACTTTTACTACTTGCCAAGCTAAAAATAAATTTTCTATTGATAGATGTTTATCGTATATATTTTTGTAACTCTTCATTGATTTTCCAACCATATATAATATTTTTTATAGTGCTTAATTTTAAAACAGAAGCATCAATATGTTGTTTCTTGATAGCTTGAATATCACGCATTTGATACAGCATCATATCTAACAAAGAAATAACTACATGTAACTCTACTAAATACTTTTGACGAATATTTCCTTTATTATAAGAAGCATAAAACATATTCTTGGCTAAATGATACATTTCATCTTGAAAATGAATTCTCAAATTACGATGTACATTAGGAATAGTAGGGAGGATATACCTATCGTTATACTTCGTAAAATCTAGAATCTGATTATACAAACTAAATGTTTTCTTAGGTACGTTTTTCCCCGGACTTTCCGTATTAAAGTTCCTTCCCACATAAGTAGCGGAAACTTTTTTCAACCTTCGACATAAGTCTACTAGCAAAAAAAAGCTTATCTACTTCTTTTCTGTTGGAGAAAACTCCATAGGGCAATACCTGTTTCACAAGTATAGTCAACTTCACCATAGCAAAATTTGTTATAAGTAGACTGTATAAATTATCTAAAATAATGTGAAAATCAGGCCGAACGCCGTTCGTGTTGTTGACGTTGTTGTTGTTGAGGTTGCCAGTCGAGTTCACGTTGAACACGTTCGCATTACTACCATTGAAGTAGTTAGGCGACAAGGACCAAAGCGACATCCGAGTTATAACGGTATTGACCTAAGTTAATCTATATCTACCACATAG
>CASFOW010000025.1 GCA_949296705.1 uncultured bacterium | reverse complement strand
TATATCAACTTTTCAACACCAAATTTTAAAAAAATATGCACTTTTGGTGTTTTAAGTCGTGGGTTAAACAATAATTTTAAATTAATTTTTAATTTTTCAAGAAATTTACAAAAAACACTTGTAAAAACTTAGAAAGTCAAATAATATAGTTAGAATCTAGTAATAACCATTTTTTAGACATGAAAAAACCAACTGACTGACAAACGTCAATTGGTTTTATTGTTCTATTTATTAAGAGCATCTTTTAAAGCAGAGCTTGCTTTAAATTTAACTGATTTGCTAGCAGCAATTTTTAAAGTTTCACCAGTTTGAGGATTACGTCCTTCACGAGCAGCTCTTTCACCTACTGAGAAAGTTCCAAATCCAGCAACAGCTACTTTATCTCCAGCTACTAATGCATCAGAGAAAATCTCGAAAATAGCATCATGCACACGTGTTGCATCAGCTTTAGTTACACCTGTTTTCTCAACAACCTTTTCTACTAATTCTACTTTTTTCATTGTTAAAAACCTCCATCTATTTTTTTAAGCACTACACTATGCTTACATATATAAAATAGCATGTTTCCTCAACAAAAGCAATAAGATTGATAAAAAAAGACAAGAAAATTAAGGGTTTAATCTCCAATTTCTTGAATCAATGCTTCATAAAGTAAATCAACGACATAATTTGATTCTACTAAATGATATTTCTCGATCATTAAACGAATAACTTCATCACTAAATTCCATATTTAAATAAGGAAATATAGCTACTTTATCATTAGTAAGATCAGCCAAATAATTCTCAGTATAACCATTATTCATAATTAATAACGGTAAATCTTCACTCCAACTAGAAAAAAAATCTAATAACTCTTGTGTACTTTCTACATAATGAAAAGAATCAGGATCATAACTAATAATCGGAAGCAACTCCTGAATAGGTACTTTATCTTCCTCTAGTCGATAATCAAAACGATCTACTAATTGTAAACCTTCTAACTTCAACGCCGAAAGCTGAATAATCTCCCCATTTTCTTTTGTCGAAGCAGTAGGAATCAACTCTAGAATAATATAACGATCTTTTTTTAAATCTAACATAATACTTCACCGTTAATCACCATACCAGAAAAACAAGGAAAAGTCAAAACTTCTAATATTTTTTATCCTAGTTTATTATTATATCAGAAGTTAAATAAATAACTGAAAACTCCAATCCGTATCTGCTAAATAATATAACTTATTTGTAGCATATAAAATGATTATATCTATTTTTTATTATTAACTGATTCCTGTTTTATTCTATCTTTAATTGATGCAATATCATTATTTATATTATCTAATCCAATAATATTTCCACAGTCGCTAATTTCAATGTAATTTTTCCTACCACCAAAATTAACAAAAGCGACAATTTTTTTAATCTCCTTGTTAAAATACATTTTAATTCTGTATATTTCTCTTCTTTATACCCATTTTAACACCAAATTATAATACACTTTCTATGTAATTAGGTGATTTTAGACACTAAAACATATAAAGTTCGAATAAAATTTAACCTGGTATCCTACTTTAAGATTCTACAAACACTAAGTGCAAAATTCATAAGCAACAGTAACCACTGACCAATAAAAGTAACTATGAAATTTACAGAAGACGAATCTTGTTTTTATTTTTTATACAAAATTACAATTTATTTTTTAATAATACGCTTTAAAATATAGTACTCTCATCAATTTGAAAGACATTTCCATTTTCAACCTTTAAAATCTTATTAACATCCCTAATTGTTGTAGGCCTATGTGCAATAATTATAACAGTTGAATCGATTAATAAACTATCTATTGCCTTTTTTAATTGTACTTCACTTTCAATATCTATGCTTGATGTTGGTTCATCAAAAATATATATACTTGTTTCCTTGGCCATTGCGCGAGCGAACGCCAGTAATTGTCTTTCACCTTTTGAAAACATATTATCATTTACTTTTTCATATATCCCACTTTTAAAACTATTAATTTTTTCATAAAGTCCAACCTGTTTTAAAATATCAATTATCTTTGCATCTGATAGTTTATTACAATCATCTATTATTATATTTTTTTTAACAGTATCATCAAATATATAAGGATTTTGCTGTATAAATGACACATTTTTTCTTATACTTTCCAATGATATATCGCTCATGTTTTTTCCATCAAATAATATATTACCAGAATCTATTTTATAAAATCCTAAAATTAAATTTACAAGCGTTGTCTTTCCAGCACCGGTTTCTCCAACTAATGCCACCTTTTCCCCTTTATTTATCGAAAAATTAACATTCTTTAATATTGGTCTATTTTCCAAATAAGAAAAATTAACATTTTTAAACCTTATATTTCCATCTAATTTTTCTGCAGTTTCTCCCTCATATATATTTTCAAAATCTTCTCTTTTACTTAATAACTCATCTATTCTTTTCATAGATACAATACCTTGTTGTAAATTTTCGTAATGATATAACGTATGTGCCAATGGCTCAAAAAACTTATCTATGTAACTTACAACTACATATATTATTCCAATATCCACTCCAGCAACTTTTCCTTGCATACACAAGTATAAAATTACAGTAA
Organism: uncultured bacterium; assembly: GCA_949296705.1. Taxonomy (GTDB): domain Bacteria; phylum Bacillota_I; class Bacilli_A; order RF39; family UBA660; genus Alloscybalousia. The sequence goes on along the minus strand of CASFOW010000025.1, from coordinate 20,767 downwards.
TAATAGAATATTTTGTCATAGATTCAGCTGGTTTTAGAAAACTTTGAATTTTAAAATAGTTTTTTGCAATATCTGTTTCTTCATAATTATAATTATCTAATTCAATTTCTCTTTCTTTTTGAATATTAAACAAATTTATTGTATTTATACCAGAAAAGGTTTCTCCAAAATAATTGTTCAGTTTCTCTGTATTCTCAATACTTTTTTTATTATAAAACTCCATCTTCTTTCCCAATTTATACATTATTACAACTAGCAGCAAAGTAAAAACAATCATTACTAATGCAAAATATAAATTGATAAAACACATAACAGCCAATACTACAAATAAAAATATACCAGAACTTATAAACATTGGTAATATCCTACCTATAAAATCACCTATATTATTTATATCCGCCGTCATTCTAGTGATCAAAGTAGAGATATGCATATTAGAAAAAGTATCCATATTAAAACTAATTACTTTTTGATATGCTTTTTTTCGAATTTCATAAGTTAATTCTTGAGTATTTTTTGCTAAACTAACTTCTTTTATATATTCAAATATTGCACAAATTATAGATAAAATCATATAAGTTATTACTATTATGATAATTTTATTTGAAATTTCACTAAACATGTTCGCATTTTCGGCTATAGATATGGCATTTTTTAATATATATGGTAATAACGTATTAATTAGTGATATTAATATTGTTAATAGTATTACAAACAAAAATTTATACTTATACCTCATTATTAATTTTTTAATATTAATCATCATACACTTCCTGTTCTAGATTCATTTCTTTTAATGTTTTATTCTCTAATTTATAAATCTTATCAGCATTTTTTAAATCTTCTATCATACTTGAAATAATAATTAATGTTGTTTTATTATCGTTTTTAGATAAATTTTGTATAACTTTTTTCCGTGTTTCGATATCAAGCCCTGTAAACCCATTATCAATCACTAATATGCTAGGATTTGTGATTAAATTACGAGATAAAATTAATCTTTGCTTTTGCCCTCCAGAAAGCTTAATACCGTTTTCGCCAATCAACGTTTCGCATTTATTTTCTAATTTTTCTACTGTATTGAACAACTCTGCTTGCTTTAACGTTTCTTCCAGTTGTTCATCAGTATATACTTTATACAAAACGATATTATGTTTTATTGTGTTGTCATATATATAATCATCCTGCATGACATAAGCAAATTTATTATAAAATGAGTGTCTTTCAATTTCATTAATGTCTACATCGTTATAAAAAATTTGATTATTTGGTATTTCATAAAATTTTGCAAGTATATTAGCAAGTGTTGTTTTTCCTTCCCCTGTTTTACCTAATATCCCAATAAAACTTCCGGCTTTAATATCTAAATTTATATTTTCTAATACATTTTCTTTTTGTCCTTTATATCTAAACGTCAAATCTTTTATATGTATATCTGCATTTTGAGGCATTTTTATCTTACCATTTATATTTGTATTTATATTATATAGAAACTCAATTCTTTTATTTATTGTTTTAATGGAATTAAACTTCTCCACTAAAAAACCTGCATATAAATAATCACTCATAACTTTTTGTATAATTGAATTAAATGCAATAAATGATCCTATTGTTATTTTTCCTTTAACCACTAAATACAAACCATAAATACATGCTATTGAAAACCCTAACCCCTTAAAAAAAGTTACTATTGCACTTATACTTGATGTTATCTTATAATATTGAATATTCTTTTCTTTTAAACTTTCGTTAATTTCATCAAATTGTTTTAAAGTCTCGTTTTCAGTAACATATGATTTTATTACACTAAATCCACAAAAACTATCATTAATTTTCTTTGAAAGTTTTGCTTCTTCTTCTTTTCGCTCATATATAAGTTTTTGAGCCCTAGCATTTTGCCTAAAAATAAAATATATAAACATTGGAAATGTTATAAATACAGCTAGTGTAAGAGAAAAATCAACGTATACCATTGCTATTAAAAATCCAACACATGTATATAAAATGACTCTGACTAATTCAATCGCACCATGACTCATAATTGACCACAAGAAAGAAATGTCATTGATTATATATGACACAAAACTACCTTTATCTGTTTTTTCAAAAAAATCTAATTGTGAATTTTCTAGTCTTCTAGTAATTTTATTTAGTACACCTTGTTTTACTTTTTTACCCGTTGTAAATACAATTCTCCTATAAATAAAATTTAAAATATATTGTAACAATAATATGGAAATCAATAAAATAATATTTTGTTTTAACTCTGAATTTATTTTTCCCTCATTTACTATAATTTGATCTAAAATTTTTCCAAATATTACTGGTTCTAACAAAGTCGTTATTATATTTATCAAATATATAAATACAAACATTATATAATTTATTTTATACTTTTTTAGTTGTTCTAAAATTAGTCCATGCATATTAATTCTCCATTTTTTATCATGTCATCTAAAAATCTTGCTACACCATCTTCATTATTAGTAAATTTAGTAACGCTTTTTGTTTTTAAATCACATTTTGCATTCTTCATCGCGATTCCATTTTTAACAACACTTAACATTTCGATATCATTATCCGCATCTCCAAAAGCCATTGTGTCATTTAATTGTACATTAAGATATTTGCACATTTAAATTACACCCATCGCTTTTAAATATTCATTTGAAACTAATAACAATTGATAATCATGATAATCTTTTCTAAATAATGTTTTAATATTTTTATCATGTTTTATTTCATCATTAATTCTTTTTAAACTTTCATAATCCTTTGAAAAAAATAAAATTCTATTAACTTTCTCTTTGTCTAAATTTAATTTATTAAAATCAACTTTCTTTAAATTATCATTTATACCATAAAACTCTCCATTTACATACCAAGCATCTATTTCGTTTTGATATTGATTTAAACGATCATCCTTATACATGTTATTTTCTGTAATCAAATAAAAAGCAGTGTCAAATTGTTTTGATTTACTAACTAATTTTTCTACTATTTCTTTTTTCATATCACTTTGATAAATCACTTTATTTTCCTGTAAATCTTTAATCATTATCCCATCTGTGGAAATAATATATCTAACCAACATATGTTCATTGTTTATCCTATTTTTTACTATATATTCTATAGATTTGTTACTTCTTCCAGATATCAAAATAATTTCTATCCCACTTCTGTATATTTTTAATAATATTTCTTTCGTTTTATTGGAAATCTCTTTTTTTGAATTTAGCAATGTCCCATCCATATCTAAAAATATCGCTTTACACATTTTTAACTAACATTCCTTTCTACGTCCTTTCAGTCCTTAAAAGGCACATATTGAGTTGAAAATTTAATTATTTTTTTCAACCTTTACTCCTTGGTTATTAATATTTGTCAATTCAATTATACCATTTTCATTTATCATAATAAAGTTGTAACGCATTTAAACTTATTCTCTGTCGATTTCTATATATTAAACACCAATTCTATTTATCATTATTCAACTTTTCTTAAAAAAATTATATTTTGTATGGAACAACTAACTCACGTCTATTTCTCTAGACTTCATTTTTGTTTTTTTAATATATAAATCTCCTTCTGCTTTCCATATTGGATTAACAAATCATGATATTATAGCAGAAGGAGATTTATATATTTTTTGATGAATTTCTCTCTTTACTATTCACAACAGCATAACTTGTCCTGTTCCTATCTCGAAACATAGTAAAAATCCACCTAACTCATAGAATGAGTTAGGTGGAAACAATAAAACTTGGCAACACTTAATATCAAAAGAATTAAGTGTCCCTTTTTTATCAAGTTTCCTTGATACATCATCATCACATAATCGAAGATTCCTTACAAGCAATATAATCGCTTTTTACAATACGTCTATAACACAATCGCAATCATATTATTAGACCCTTTATTGACAATTTTGGTTAACGTATTTTGTAATTTAAAGCGAATATTATCTGGCATCATCATTAACTTAGACTGAATTCCTTCTTGAACGATCACATCTAAACTACGTCCAAAGATTTCACTCTTCCAAATATTAGAAGGGTTTTCATCATAATCTTTCATCAAATAATCGATCAATTCCTTACTTTGTAACTCACTACCAATAATTGGCTCAAAAGTACTATTTACATCAACTCTAATCATATGAATAGAGGGAGCTGTAGCTCTAAGTTTAACCCCATAACGTGGACCTTGCTTAGTAATTTCTGGAGTATCTAACTTCATATCCTCTAGTGTCGGAGAAGCTACACCATAACCTGTCTGTTTAACCATTTTTAAGGCATATTTAATTTGATCATATTCCTTTTTGGCTTCGTTAAAATCTTGAAATAACGATAATAGCTCTGCTTTATTAGTAACGTCAATTTTGATGATATCTGTAAGTACTTGGTTATATAAATCAGCCGGAGCTTCTAAATTAATCGTCACTTCACCGGTTGCGGGATCTATTTCCGAAAGATATGATTTAGAAATCACGTCAACTCCTAGGAAATGTTGATTAATCTTTTCTACATCTCGTAGTTTATCTACTTCGACCACGCTCTCACGAATCGCTTGAATATAGCTCTTTTTTATTTCATTTTTAGGATTTAAAATCGCAATCCACTCTGGCATATTTACTTTAACTTCTAAAATAGGAAACTCATACAATGCTTCGCGCAAAATATCATACATGTCTTTTTGATTCATATTTTCGATATTCATCGCTAAGACTGGAACATCGTGTTCATCACGCAATTTCTCACAAATCTTCTCTGTATCAGGAAGCATTGGATGAGTAGAATTGACGATGACGATAAATGGTTTGCCTAATTCTTTTAATTCTCTAATCACACGAGATTCAGCTTCTAAGTAATCACTACGTTGAAACTCTCCAATTGACCCATCTGTCGTAACCACAATTCCAATCGTTGAATGATCACGAATAACTTTTTCTGTCCCTACTTCAGCCGCCTCACTAAAAGCTATTGGTTCATCATACCATGGAGTTTTAACAAGCCGTGGACCATTCTCATCTTCAGCCCCTTTAGCGTTATCAATTAGATAACCTACACAGTCAATTAAACGAATATTACAGCTAAAATCATCAATATTAATTTTTGCGGCATGATTAGGAACAAATTTTGGCTCAGTAGTCATAATCGTTTTACCAGCTGCACTTTGAGGCACTTCGTCTAATGCCCGTTTTCGATCATACTCATCTTCAATATTCGGTACTATTAAATTCTCAACTACTTTCTTAATAAATGTACTTTTTCCCGTTCTAACCGCACCAACTACCCCTAAATAAATATCTCCTCCCGTCCGAAGGGCAATATTTTTAATAATTGTATTTTTATCCATCATATTATCACACTCTTTCTCTTTCATTTAACTATATGAAAAGAAAAAGAGATTATACCTATATTAAATCATCTTATCTACAGCAGGAACATTATCTTTCAAAATTGCATCTACAATCTTGTCTTCTTTTTCCTTACTCACTTCTTTTCCAGTAATACTACTGATTTCTTGCACTAATTCATGGAGAACCTTTTCATCCTTCATACTCGAATTTTGAAGTTTAGAAGCAAGAGAAAGAATAGTCTCTTTACTAACTCCTGATTTATTTTCTACTTTCTTAAAAAAAGAATCACCTAACATAAAAAAACCTCCTACCACATTATATGTAAAAGGAAGCTTTTCGTAATCTAAATATCGTATTTCTTTTTTCCTAGTTTTTTTTCATATTTCTCGCGTCGTTTTTGAAATTCTAAACACTGTCTTCTATAGACTTCTTCTGGTACCTGATGACGCTGATATCTCTCATCCAAAATCTTCTGTGCTCGATCTAATCCTTCTAATTCCGTCTTAGGATCTTTTCGATCTAAAAACCATCCTAACATGCTTTTTCCTCCTTCTTATCATCGATAACCGAAACAATTTCATCCCGCCATTTTTCTAACGAGGAATTCATAATCAAAAACTCGATATTTACTTTATTATTTAAGTAAGAATGACAAAGATAAATTCCGACCTTATCTTTAGTATAATACAATTCATAGCCAAAAAGATAGGCTTTTATAATATTTTGAAATATCGTTTCGTAAACAGAAATAATATTCTTAGAAGGAATACCTAAATTATAGTATTGTTCATAACCAGTCTGGTCTACCTTGATATGCATACCACAACTCATTCCCTCTTCTAATTTTACCGAATAAAATTCAAGCAATCCTGAAATATTTTTACCAAAAGATAAGATTTGTTCGATAAACTCTAAAACAAGGCCACTTCGCTCTTCTGCAATAGAGATAGCCTCTTGTTTCTTCATCAGGCATCATCCCCTTTATTTTTAAACTGCAAGACAATAGGAGTTCCGCTAAAATCAAAATTCTCACGAAGTTTATTTTCCAAATATCTTTCATAAGAAAAATGGACTAACCCCTTATGATTAACTTGAAAAACAAATTTAGGTGGTTTAATTCCTGCTTGGTGAACAAAATAAATTTTTAAACGTTTCCCTTTATAAGAAGGAGGCAAATTAAGTGCATAGCTATCATTAATTACATCGTTTAATATACTTGTTTTAACCTCTCGTTGAATATTTTCAGCTACTTTTAAAACTTCTGGCATCAAAGTATGAATTCTCTTCTTAGTTAGTGCCGACAAAAAAACAATTGGCGCATAACGCAAAAATTGAAATTCATTACGAAGCATAGTAGTATAATCTTTAATATTAGGATTTTCTACTGTATCCCATTTATTAACCACTAGAATTAAACCTTTACCTTTTTCAAGAGCATAACCTGCTATGTGCTTATCTTGCTCAATAACTCCCTCTTCGGCATTAATCACAAGTAAACAAATATCACTTCTATCGATCGCTTTTAAACTACGAAGCAAACTGTATTTTTCCACACTTTCAAAAACTTTACCCTTTTTTCTGATACCAGCTGTATCAATAATCACAAACTCTTCGTTATGATATTTAAAAACCGAATCGATAGAGTCTCTAGTAGTCCCAGCTAGATTACTCACAATTACCCGCTCTTCATTTAATAAAGCATTAATCAAACTACTTTTTCCAACGTTAGGTCTACCAATAACAGAAAACTTTATTCTTGTATCTTCTTCCTGCTTCTCATCCATTGGAAAATCTCTAACAATCGCATCTAATAATTCATAAATACCATTATTATGTTCCGCACTAATAGGAATATATTCAGAAAAACCAAGCTCATAAAAATCATAAAGATATTGATTAGCTTGCTTACTATCTACTTTATTAATCGCAACAATAACTCGTTTTCCACTTCTAAATAACATAGAACTAACTTCCTTATCATTAGCGGTTAACCCTTCTTTTCCATCAACAACAAAAACAACGACGTCACTTTCTTCAATCGCAATTTCTACTTGAACTTTAATCTCATTCTGAAAAAGTTCATGACTGACATCAATTCCCCCTGTATCAATCAAAGAAAAATGATAATCACGGTACTTAACCTCTCCATAAATACGATCTCTTGTTACTCCGGGATAATCTTCAATTATCGATATTTTAGTCCCGACTAACTTATTGAATAATGTACTCTTTCCGACATTAGGACGTCCGACTAAAGCAACTGTTGGGTATTTCATAACAACACCTCCATATAACTGTACCTATTTTACCATATAATTAGAAAAAAGCCCAATTATTTTTCATAGGAAGTATGATTCAAAGACACCTATTGGAAAACTAAAAAACAAAAATACAGTTTAACCTCCCTAATTTTATTAGCCAATAATCACCTAATATTAGATTAATTAAAGAACTTATTCCTGAGTTTATATTTCGAATTTAAAATAAATCGCTATGACTTCCAGTAGCTAATAAAATTAAAAGCAATTGATTATCTATATATCGATAAACAAGTAACCAATCTGGTTCAATATGACACTCACCACAATTTTTATAATGTTTACTATCATTAAGTACGTGATTATAATACTTCGGCTCTAAATCTTCTAAGTTAGCTAATTTTATAATAACTTCCTTTAGCTTATTTATATCTTTACCTTGTTTTTTAATTTTTTTATACTGCTTTTTAAAATCACTAGAAAAAATTACTGTATATTTTAATTTAGTTTCTAGTTCAATCTTCATTATCTAAAGCCTCAAATAATTCATCTATAGTATGGTAACCTTTATATTTCTCAGGATGTTTAGCAATATAATCAGATTCTTTCAAGGCTTTTTTTAAACTTTTGCTAGATTTAGGTATAGAAACTTCAAAAGGAATACTAGAAGTATTTACACATTTAGTTAAAAACATATTAATAGCTGTACTCATATTTAAACCAAGACTTTTAAAAAGCACATCGCTTTCTTGTTTCAAAGTACTATCAATACGAATATTCAAATTCGTTATATTTGAAGCATTTTTCATAGTTTTCTCCTCCTTAAAATTATCTATAATATACAACAGACAGTTAAAATTGTCAATACAATGTAATGACATCATCATTACAATACATCTTTTTGTTTAAAATTTCACTCTTATATGCTTTAGGTCTTTGCGAAGCAAATTCCTAGTATATAAAAATGCAAAAATACAGGTAAAAAATAGAAATATCTCCCTAATTTTATTAGCCAATAATCACCTAATATTAGATTAATTAAAGAACTTATTCCTGAGCTTATATTTCAATATTAAAAAGGAAATCGTTTCCTCTAAGTCTAAATTTAATTTAAAGATTCATAGGAAAAGGCATGATAAAACAACAATAATCATAAAATAAAGTGGTGATAAATAATGAAAATAATTGCACAAAAAAGCGATGCGATGAATAGTGAAGAGTTTTTTCGAAACGCACTAACTACCAATTATATAGAGGGAATTAATTTAAATATTGCCTTAACTAAAGATAACCAAATCGTTGTTTTTAATACCACCTCAGTTAGTGATGCAATCGTAAACACCATCGATAACTCAACATTAAGTGAACTAAATAACTACGATATCATTACTCTAGAAGATACCTTAAATAAATTAAATCAAGAAAATATTATCAAAGATATCTATATTAACGTAATTCCCTTTAAAACAGGAATTTTAACCGATGAAAATATCCAACAAACCGTAATTAAAATGAACCTTTATATCGATAACCTAAAAACAATTATCGATAAATTTACTCGTTTAACAATCCATGTTCACAGTATAAATCGTAATCTAGTATCAATGTTAAAAAATAAGTTAAAAAATAAACAAATAGGTTTTGTCATCTATGCCGGAGATTTAAATTTTATCGATGTTAATTACTATGTCTTTACAATGAATGTCTATGATGAAGCAATTATCGATCAACTGCTTAAAAAAAATAAAAATATTTTAATCTATATTCATTCCGATTACTACCTATCTGTTGTATACCAAGGTTTTTTAAAAGAACAAGAAAACAAAGTAATAACAAAACTAGTCGATAAAATTGGAATTATTAGTAACTATCCAGAAATTATCTATAAACTATTTAAAACTTAGTTATCTTCCACTATTATCCCATGTTCACTAACTTCCTTTGCCTTATTTCCATAGACAAGCTTACCTTGCTCAAATAAATCAATTTTATCTTCTATTTCATCAAAATTAACATAGTATTTTCCCTGATAATACCACTTTTTGCCAAGATAATAAGAAGAATCTTCAAATTCATAAAGAAAGGTGCTATTAAGTAATAATTCAACATCAAAATCTACTTTTCCAATTGAGGATAAATGTTCAAATTCTAAAATTGCGACTTTCTCTTTCCAATATACCAAAAGATGATAAGAGCCAATAAAGGTATAGTGATAAACTTTTTCTAAATGTCTACCAATCATCTTAATAAATAATAAAGTTGTCTCCTCATTAAAAAAACATACCTCGCCATAATAAGTAACCACAAAATGATCCAAATCACAAAACTCTACCTTCAAAGTACTTCACCTATCATATCATATGAAAATAGATAATTTTTGGCAAAAAGAAAAACAGCTAGATCATCTCTTCTGTTAATTCTTCAATCTTTTTTAATACTTCTTCTCTACCTAATTTAGTAAGACTAGAAAATAAAATCAAATCATCACCGACAACCAAATCTAAAGTATCTAAAATCTGTTTCTTATTTTTCTCCATCTTACTAGAAGGAACTTTATCTACTTTCGTCGCAATGACAGAAACGGGAATATTATAATACTTTAAGAAATTATACATCAACAGATCATCTTCGGTAGGTTTATGTCTAAAATCAATTAACATAAATACTCTTCTTAATTCTTCACGTTTTTCTAGGTACTCTTCGATCATTTTTCCAAATTTTTCTTGTGTTCTTCTGTCGACTGCCGCATATCCATATCCTGGCACATCAACTAAATAGAAGCTACCATTCACAAGATAGAAGTTAAGAGTCTGGGTCTTACCAGGACGAGAAGAAATTCGCGCGATATTTTTACGATTAACTAAACAGTTGATAAAACTACTTTTACCAACATTACTTCTTCCTACTAGCATAAATTCTGGCAAAGCGCCTTCTGGATATTGACTACGTCTAACCGCACTAATTGCCAAAGAAACATTACTAATTTTCATCAATTTTTTCCTCCTTATCTTGAATATATTCCTGACAAGCTCGATCCAACTCGCCAACTAACAGTTTAGCTTCTTCTAATGAAGTCACCCTAGCTCCTGATGCGTACTTATGACCACCACCATGATAATGTTCAGCTACTGTATTAATAACAGGGCCTCGAGAACGGATATTAATTTTGATAATATCATTCTTCTTATCTTCTGAAATCATTACCCAAACCAATATTTCATCAATATAGTTAAAGTTATTGACCATGTTGCCAGCGGAACCAACATCAGCATTAAACTTGTTCAAAATCTCACTAGTTAATTCAACATAACCAACACCGTGTTCAGTTACCTTCATATTCTGACCGATATAGCCTTGTAAGCGCACTTCATGAAGAGGACGCATATAAAGATTCTGATACAAAGAAGCAAGATCAAGCGAATACTCTTTCAAAAGATGCGATACTAACGAAAAAGTAAAACTATCCGAGTTAAACAAAAAGCGATTCGTATCAGAAGCAAGACCAATAAATAATTTTTCAATCACTGATTTATTCCGTTTTAGTTTTGTTTTATAAAGCAACTGTAATACCATTTGACTAGCCGAAGAATTCTTATCCTCAATCCACTCAAGATCACAGAACTCTTCAACAAAAGGATGATGATCAATTTTAATCTTATAATGAAATTTATCTACATCAGATATATCTACCCGTCGTTTATCTGGAGTATCTACTACAATAAGTAAGGCTTTTTCATAATCGATCTCCTCTAATTTATCTAAAGTACCTAAATAAGAAAACCTAGCACCACCTGTTCCTACAGCCAAAACACGTTTCTTAGGAAAAGTAAGTTCTATTGCTTCCTTTAATCCTAATTGACTAGCCATCGCATCAGGATCTACCCCGATATGTCTCGCAATTACGATAGTATCGTATTTTTTTATTGCTTTATAAATTTTTTTATACATATTTATCTTCCTATCTATTTTCTTTAAGTAAAGAAAGGGTATCCAAAGCAATCATCAATTCTTCATTAGTAGGAACTACATAACAACAGATACTAGAATCATCACTACTAATCTTAATTTCTTCTCCCTGAACTTTATTCTTTTCAAAATTAATTTTAACCCCTAGGCAAGAAAGTTGTTTCATAATCGCTTCTCTTACTTGCCAAGCATTTTCACCAAGTCCGGCAGTAAAACAAATAATATCTGCCCCACCTAATTCTACATAATAACTAGCTATATAATTCACAACTGTTCTTACATATTTATCAAAAGCTAACTGACATTGTTCATTTCCCGCTTCAATTCCAGCATAAACATCTCTAAAATCACTACCGTACTGACTTAAGCCTAAAAATCCGGATTCCTTGTTCAAAATATTCATAATATCTTCAACCGGAAGTCCCTCTTTATCCATCATATAAGGAATAATCGAAGGATCAATATCTCCACTACGTGTTCCCATCATAATTCCCGCAAGTGGTGTAAATCCCATTGTAGTATCAATACATTTACCATTTTTAACAGCTGAGATACTTCCTCCACTACCTAAGTGACAAATAATTGCCCGATAATCTTCTTGACCTAATAATCTTGGAATCTGTTTACTAATATAACAGTGACTAGTTCCGTGGAAACCATATTTTCTAACCCCATATTTCGTATACCACTCATAAGGTACAGGATACAAATAACTTACTGGCTCCATCGTTTGATGAAAAGCAGTATCAAATACCCCAACCATTAAAACATTAGGTAAAGCATTTCTTACCGCTTCTATTCCTAAAATATTAGCTGGATTATGTAAAGGCGCAAGTTCTGAATACTTACGTAAATCTTCAATTACTTCATCCGTAATCACAACAGAAGATTTGTACTTATCTCCACCATGAACTAAACGATGCCCTACCCCATCTATTTCTTCCAAAGAATGAATAATACCAAGAGTTACCAAACGATCAAGCAATACTTCGACCGCCACAGTATGATTAGGCATATCTACTTCTTCTTTAATTTTTTCACCCTTATACTTAATTGTATAAAAGCTACCTTCTAACGTTACTCGTTCAAAATAACCAGAAGCAATACACTCATTTTTATCCATTTCAAATAAACTAAATTTAAGTGAACTACTTCCCGCATTAATAGACATTATCTTCATAGTTTTCCTTCTTTCTAACAATAACATTATACAATAAATATGTACTTTTGAAAAGTAAAACCATGTCGTTTTAATATCGCCAAAAGCGAAAAAAAATGACCCTTCCACAAGGAATGATCATTAATTTCATTTCTACTTTACTAAACACTTATTTTCTTCAGCTATTTCTTCAATTTGCCGTTCATATAATCTAGTAGAATTACCATATTGATCAGTAAAATCCACCACTTCTAAAGCAGGAAATTGCGCTATTATTGAAATATCTTCAATAGGATTATCCATAATTTCTAATTCTTTTAAATTTGCTAAATCCTTTAAAGGTTCAATACTAGTAATTTGATTTCCATTTATTTCAAGGTAACTAAGTCTAGAAAGTAAAACTAAAGGAGTAAGATCCGTAATTTGATTATTATTTAAAGAGAGAAAAAGCAATCTAGAAAGTGAATATAAAGGGGTAATATCATCAATTTGATTTTCACACAAATCTAATATCCCTAATTCTGTTAAATCTTTAATTGGAGTAATATCAGTAATCAAATTTCCCTCTAAAGCTAAATGCTCCAACTTTTTTAAATTAGCTAAAGGAGTAAGATCCGTAATTTGATTACCAGTTAACCATAAATCTTCTAAATTAACTAAAGAAGATAAAGCGCTAATATCTGAAATATGATTAAACGTCGCATAAAATCTCTCTAAATTAGCTAAATTAGCTAATCCTTCTATATCAGATACTTCATTACTACCAACATCTAAGATTGTTAAAGAAGTTAGAGATTGAATTGGGGTAATATCGGTAATAGAATTAAAACTTAAATCTAACTCCTCTAAATTTGTAAAACCAGAAAGCACTTGAATATCTGAAATCTGATTAAAACTTAAATCTAAATAGGTTAAATTACTTAAATTACTTAAAGCGCTAAGATCAGTAAGAGTTTTATTCCCACTTAAGTCTAATTTTTCTAAAGAAGTAAGATGAGATAATCTTTGAATGTCTTGATCAGTTAAATTTAATTTTTTAATAGTCAAAGAAGTTAAAGAGGAAAATCGCTCTAACACCTCAATATGAGAAAAAAAATTATTAGAATATAATTCAGTTGGAATACCACCAATTAACGATAATTCTTTTAAAGCCATTAAATTTTCCAAGAAGGACAAATCTGTCTTAGGAGAGTGAAGAGCAATCGATAATTTTTCTAAAGAGGTAAGATTAGCTAAAACATGACAAAAATCTTCATCTTGATTTTTAAACTCTAAACTAAGCGACTTTAAATTAGATAACTGATTAAGAAACGTTAAATCACAAGGCTCAAGTAGTTGAATCGACAATTCTTCTAACCCTTCAGCATGAACAAGCACTTTAGAAAGATAATCGAAATCGTTTTTAGAAAAAGTACCCACATATTCAGGTTCATCACTGAAATCTTTGATTTCAACACTTTTTAATTCTGGCATTGAACTCACTAAATTACTAATTTTCTGATAAATTTCTTCTGTAGTCCAATCAGGAAAAGAGTCTTTTATCTGACAAAGTTTAGCTGGATAAAGGCAAAGAGAATCTACACTTTCATCGAACAACAAATTTTTTAATGCGTTTTCTTCTTCTATCTGTTTTTGTTCTTCTAAGTCCAAAGCAGTCTCTTCTACCACTTCAGATTCAACTCTAGCTTGATAAGTACACCCTGAAGACATTAACGTAATTCCTGTAGCTAATAAAAACGCGCTTAATGAATATTTTAAATTCTTTATATTCATAAATTACACCTTCAAAACGAGTGAGGATAGGTATACAACATAGATACAAATAAGTCAATTTTCAATCTTAATATGAACAAAATAAAATAACAAAATTTCCAACCAAAAAGGAAAACAATATGTTCCCATACCATTTTCCTATTTAACTTTTCTTAATTGATTTCAAGTTTAGCTTTTACAATTCATTTTATTTAACGTATTTTTTTTCTTTATTTTTAGTAGTAGCTATTTGATCTTTTAAGGCAATTGCTTCTGATTTAGTTATATCATCTACTGGAACCATTTTCGTAAGTAAACAACGTCCTTCTGGTAATAAAGTAGGTAAATTAGCATTAGATAAAGCCCACATAATATTAGGCGTCATCACATTACTAGCACTAGTAAAGGCATAACACTTTTGAATTCCATCTGATGCATTAACAAAGTTAGATAAGATATCCATTATCGCAATTTCTGAGAAAGCATTACGAAATCTTTGACTATCCCCTTTATCTAAATCAAATACTTCAGTAACTTGTTCTACCGCCGAATCAATAAACTCTCCTAAAGTTAAACGTTCTTCTTTTTTCATTTTATCAACACTCCTTTTAAATTATTTTAACTTATTTTTCCTGTATCTCATCGAAAAGAATGGCTCTATTATACCACAAGTTCTATTTTTTATACAAAAAAATGAAAAAAAATAAGTACAAAAAAAGAAGCCAACAATTTAGCTTCCTTAATCATCTTATCCTTGAGTAAGAGAATAAGTATCCCTTGCGATCATTAATTCTTCATCGGTTGCGACTACATAAACTGGAATTTTTGACTTAGGAGAAGTAATCACACCTTCAACACCTTTTCTAACAATCGTTTGATTATTCTTTTCTTCATCTAAAATAATCCCAAGTGAAGCAAGTTTTTTTAGTGTTTCTCCACGAATAATCGTATCATTTTCACCACCACCAGCAGTAAAGCAAATGGCATCGACTTTTCCATCTAACTTAACGTAATATTTCGCAATATACTCAACAATTTTTTCCGTATACATATCAAAAGCAAGTAATACTTTCTCTTCGTTTGCTTCATAAGCTCGGTCTAAATCACGCAAATCACTCATTCCGGCAATTGCTTCTAACCCACTTTCTCGATTTAACATACTATCTAACTTATCTAAATTATACCCAGTCTTTTTCATCACATAAGAAAGCATCGTATAATCAATATCACCACTACGTGTTCCCATCATAATACCCGCATTAGGAGTAAAGCCCATCGAGGTATCAATACATTTTCCATCTTTTATTGCCGAAATACTCGCTCCATTACCTATATGACAAGTAATTAAATTAGGATTTTCTTTATTTAAAAGTTCAGCCATTTTTAAAGACACAAACTTATGACTTAGTCCATGAAAACCATATTTACGGACATGATATTTAATATACCACTCATAAGGAACCGGATATAAATAATTTACTTCCTTCATAGTTTGATGAAAAGCAGTATCAAAACAACCTACTTGAATAGCTGATGGAATGGCTTTTTGAAAAGCCTTTACTCCAATCAAATTAGCTGGATTATGAAGTGGTGCCAAATCCGAAATATTTTCAATTTCTTGAATAACCCGATCATTCATCACTACACTACTAGAATATAAATTCCCACCATGAACAATACGGTGTCCTACTGCTTCAATCTCATCTAAAGATTGAATTAATCCCGCAGAAACCAATTCTTTTAATAAAACATTAACCGCAGTCGTATGATTCTCTAGAGGTAAATCTTTTTGAATTTTTTCATCGCCGATACGAATACTATAATTACTTCCCTCTAAACCAATTCTCTCCATCGTCCCCTTCATTAATACCTTCTCTTCAGGCATTTCATAAAGACGAAACTTTAAAGTTGAACTACCTGCATTAACTGATAAAATCTTCATATTATTTCTCTCTCCTTTTACTTATTATACTATTAATAAATTTCAAAAGGCAACAATATTTAAAAAAGAAAATACTCCATCTACTTTTGGAGTAATTTATTTTTAGCCTGTAACATTCCAAGTTCAATTTCTTTTCGATAAGAAGGAATAATCGCATTCAATGTATCAAAAAGTTCTCGTTCAGCCCGACTGAAACTATCTGCATGCCAAAGTAATCTTTCCTCTTTCACTACTGTATGTTGATAAGCCAAAAGATAAGCTACTTGAATAACATCTTCCTTTAATTTTTCCTCACTACTCATCTTAGTATACAAACGTACTAAGCGCTCTAACACTTTCTGATAAGGTATCCATTCTTGATAAGCAATCTTATCTGGATAATGATTTTCACATTGAAAGTTCTCTTTCGGAACAAGTGCCAAACCACCATGAGGTCTCACCTCATCAGAAAAAATACAACCCTTATCATTTAAAGCAGCACAAGTATTTTTTACAGAAAACAAATCCACAACATCGTGACCTACACTACGGCTACGAACGCATAAATGATACGAAATATTATGTTCAAAAACATCAAATTGGGCAACAATAGAAGCATAACCACTATCTAATCTCTCTTTTAAACTAGATAAAGACATACCTTTAAAATCACGAGGTGAATAACTACATCCAGAATAAAGACAACACTTACCACCACATGATTTACATAATTCGTGATTAATATATAAATTCTTTTCCTCAATTCTCATCAATATCTACTTCCATTTCCGAGATATTATTATAAGAAAAACAAAAGAAAAGTCAACAATTCATACAAAAAGATAGGTATCTCAACCTATCTTTTAAGCTATTCTTAAATTACTTATTTATTTTGATAGCTTCCACTTACTTGATTTAATCCGTTTTGAACTAAACGTCTAGTAATTTCACCACCAACTGAACCGTTAGCACGTGAAGTAGCATCTGGTCCTAAATTAACACCGAATTCGTTAGCGATTTCGTATTTCATCTTATCGATTGCTTGTTTAGCACCAGGAACTCTCATCTTCATTGAAGAATTATTTGAACTATTCATTTGTTTCACCTCCTATACATTTATAGAATGTGAGAAATGAATAAAAACATACATAAAATATATTGGTAATTTTTTACTTTTTTTATAATAGAGAATCAAAAGATTCGTTTTCTACCTTTTCATCCGCATTTACTAAAATCGTAAATACTTGTTCGACAACTTCATCAATTAATTTTTCATACTCAAAATTAGCTTCATTTTTTAAGCATTCTTCTATCCGCGGATGAATAACTGGATGTTTAGGAACAAAAATCGTACAACAATCCTCATATGGTAAAATGCTAATATCATAAGTATCGATTTTTTTAGCAATATCAATAATCTCTAATTTATCTAAGCAGGCAACGGGACGAATAACTGGCATGTTGGTAACACTATTAATCACTTGCATACTTGTTAACGTTTGAGAAGCAACTTGACCAATACTTTCGCCATTCACAATAGCTAAAGCTTTATGTTTTTTAGCTAATCGTTCCATAATCCGATACATCATCCGCCGCATAATAGTAATTCCATAATCTTTATCACAGTGTTTATAAATTTCTTCTTGAATTTTTGTAAATGGCACAATATATAAACGAATATGATCGGTATATTGGCATAATTTCTGGGTTAAAGAAATTACTTTATTCCTAGCTTCTAAACTCGTATGAGGAAGTGCTTCAAAATAAACAGCATCAAGTCTAACACCACGTTTTAAAGCTAAATAACCCGCAACAGGTGAATCAATTCCCCCACTTAACATCAAAAGTGCCCTTGGCTGAGTACCAACTGGATATCCACCTAATCCATAATATACTTTAGAATAAACATAAGTATAGTCCTTTAATATTTCTACACATAATGTTGTATCCGGATGATGAACATCTACGGTTAAATCAGAACGCCTTTTTAAGATAAAACCACCAAGTTGACGACTAAACTCCGTACTAGGAATAGGAAATGATTTTTCACTACGCTTAGTTTCGACTTTAAAACTACCATGAATCCCATCAAGAGCTAATAAACAAGTACTTTGAATTTTAGAAATATCTGTTTCTACTTGATACGCAACTTGATAAGTATGAATACCAAAAATTTGATTAATACTAGCTAAAATTGTTTCTAAATCTTCATCACGAAAATGAATATACATTCTAGAAATATCTCGACTAATTTTAACGGGTAGTTTTTTTAATTTTTTTTGAATATTCTGATATAATGTATTAATAAAAAACTTGCGGTTTCCTTTTTTAGTTGTCAACTCTCCATACTTGATTAATATAACTCTATCCATTATTTTTCCCACTTTCTAATTATTTTATCGATTATTATAAATTTAATTTTTGAATACATTCTTTTAATGAATGAACAAAATACAAAATTTCTTCTTCAGTTGTCAAATAACTGATACTAACTCGAAGAGAATGATTGCTTATTAATGAATCCTTACCTAAAGCAACTAATGGTAAAGAAGCACCACTATCTTTAGAACAAGCTGTTTTTGTAGAAATATAAATATCTTTTTCTTCTAAAGCATGTAACATAGTTTCCGGTTTAATTTTAGGTACACTAATATTGACAATATGAGGAATGGTATTCTCACCACTATTAAGAATAACACCATCAATTTTAGCTAATTCTTTTTTTAAAAGCTGACTAAGTTTTTCGACATGACGATATTTTTCTTCAAAATCTGTTAACATTAATCGAAGTGCTTTACTACAACTGACGATAAGTGGTAAAGCAGGTGTACCACTTCGATAATTAGATTGACTCTTCCCACCAAAAATAAGTGGTTCTAACTCAATATTATTTTTTTTAATCAAACAGCCAATTCCTTTTAAACCAAAAAACTTATGAGCACTAAAACTATAAAGATCTACATATTTTAAAGAAACAGGAATTTTTCCAACTGCTTGAGTCCCGTCAACATGAAAAATAGTTGTAGGAAAATCTGTCAAAAATTGTCCTATCTTGTCAACATCTTGACAGATTCCTAGTTCACTATTAACATGACAAATACTGACAAGAACTGTATCCTTAGTTACCATCTGTTTAAATGCATCAAAATCAATCAAACCAGAATCTAAAAGTGGAACATAATCAATAATATATCCACATTTTTCTAAGTAAGATATACACTCTAAAACACTAGAATGTTCTAATTTAGTCGTGATGATATGTTTACCACGATTAGGATATTTTCGAATAACACCCTGTAAAGCCAGATTATTAGCTTCACTTGCCCCACTTGTAAAAATCACTTCTGATTCCTTGACATGAAGTAACTCCGCAACTTGTTTAGTTGATGCATCCATCAACTTTTTTGATTCTGCTCCTAAACGATGAAGAGAGTTCGCATTACCAGGAAAATTTAAACATACTTTTGAAAAAGAAGTTAACACTTCTTCATTAACTGGTGTTGTCGCACTATAATCTAAATATACCATAAAATCACTTCCTATGAATCAATGACGCACCTATTATAGCACAAAAAATGATGTATAGTAAATGGAACAAAACTTTTATTCATTTTATTCTATCTAAAATGTAGCAATTTTTTCAAATCGGCATTACTCAATCGTAATGCCGATTATCCATCATACTTTTTTTCTACATATCACACTTTTCTTCTTTTTCTACTCATTTCCTCTCCCCTCCACGAAAGGGTTTTCGTGGAGAAGGCAAAGTCGAAAGAGTATGGAGTACATTATTTCTCTATTCTACCACTATGTATGGATTCTCCATTGTTCCGTCTCCTTCACTTGTTACCTTTACTCCAGGTCGTAGTGAAACCGCAGGCCGAACGCCGTACGAGTCGTTGACGTAGCCGTAGTCGAGGTCGCCAGTCGAGTACACGACGAACACGAACGCACTACCAACGAAGGAGTCAGGCGACAAGGACCACCACCATTCATTATTATATAAATAATAACTACTATTACTTTTACCATTAACTCCTCCCGCATATGCTATCTCATCGGCAGTTAATAACGCTACTGGATAGGTTAAAGCTCCATTTCCATTCTCTTCGCTTACCGTAAATCGATCATTTTCATTTACGCATTCTAATGTTGGTGTTTTATTTACATCCAGCCTATTCCTTGCTCCATACATTGTCCATTCTGTTCCTACTCCTGTTCCGTCGTAAGTACTATCTTGCACTACACTTCGATCATTACACCAGACAGTATCTTCTAGCTGATTGGTATATTCTGTCATATTTTCTTCATACCAACTATCAATAACTCCTTTTATTGTGGAATCATTG
>CASFOW010000024.1 GCA_949296705.1 uncultured bacterium | reverse complement strand
TTCACGGTATTCTTCTTCAGTAACACTATTTCTTTTCCGTTCTAGTACGCCTTTTGATTCCCAGTACTCAAGAACATCTTCATCTAATTTATCTAGATTACGTTTCATAGTGTTTATTCTCTCACCAAGCTTTATTTGTTTCCCATTTACTTCTACTACCACTCTTTGAAGAATATCTCTATATTCCTTATCGGGATTTTCCTTCTTCCATATTTCTAAAGCCTCACGGTATTCTTCTTCAGTCACCTTCATTTTTATTCACCACCTAGTTCACCTAATGCGGGCTTATTATACCATAAATAAAAAAAAAAGAAAAAGTTAGACTTTATAAAATGCACATTTTACTATTTACCTAACTTACTTCTTTATTCTTAAAATACGAAGAGCATTTAAAATCGCAATAACGGAAACGCCAACATCTGCAAATACTGCAGCCCACATCGTTACTAAACCAAAAGCACTTAAAAGTAAGACAACGATCTTAACGGTAATCGCAAAAATAATATTTTCCTTCACGATTCGCATCGTTTGATGAGAAATTTGAATGGCTTCACTAATTAAAGAAGGTTGATCGGTCATGATAACCACGTCAGAGGCTTCGATTGCCGCATCACTTCCTAAACCGCCCATCGAAATTCCAATGTCTGCATAAGCCAACACCGGCGCATCATTAATGCCATCCCCTACAAACACTAGTTTCCCATACGCACTTTTTTCTGACATATATTTTTCTACTAACTTCACCTTTTCTTGAGGTAAAAGTTCAGCATGATATTCATCAATTCCTAATTTTTTAGCAACACTTTTACTGATATTTTCTTTATCCCCTGTCAACATTACGATTTTTTGAACTTGATTTTTTCTAAACTGTTCCATAGCTAAATAAGCATCTTCTTTAATTTTATCACTAATCACAATAGAACCAGCAAATTGAGAATCGATAGCAACATAAATGATTGTTCCCATTTTATGATTTTTCGTATAAGAAATATGATACTCTTCCATCAACTTATCGTTACCAACTAAAATTTTTTTCCCGTCTACCACAGAATAAACGCCTTTTCCAGACAACTCTTTATTTTTAGTAATCAGCTTATCTTCAATTTCCTTCCCATAAGCTTCCTTTAAAGAAAGAGAAATTGGATGAAGAGAATAATACTCTGCGTAAGCAGCATACTTTAAAACTTCTTGATCAGAATAGCCTACTCCGTCAATTTCTTGAACCTTGAATACACCTTCGGTTAATGTTCCCGTTTTATCACAAATAACTAACTCTGTTTTCGATAATGCTTCAAGATAATTACTTCCCTTTACTAAAATCCCCCGCTTAGCAACAGCACCAATTCCGCCAAAAAAAGAAAGAGGAATGGAAATCACTAATGCACACGGACACGAAACCACTAAGAAAGACAAAGCACGATAAAGCCAAGTAGAAAATGTATCCCAGCCCAAAAACATAGGCGGAAGAAGAGCAAGTAATACCGCTATACCAACGACAATTGGCGTATAAAATTTCGCAAACTTACTGATAAAATTTTCTGATTTTGATTTCCTACTACTAGCATTTTCTACCAATTCTAAAATTTTACTCACAGTGGACTCTGAAAACTCTTTTTCCACCTTCAATTTTAATGTAGCATCCATACTGATACATCCACTTAATACTGAATCATCCTTTTTAACATGTCTAGGCATGGCTTCTCCTGTAAGCGCAAGAGTATTAAGCATTCCTTCACCTTCTACTACATTTCCATCCAAAGGTACCTTTTCACCAGGCTTAATTAAAATAATTTCCCCTACATTCACTTCATCAGGATCCACTTTAAGAATTTCCTTATTACGATACACATTGGCGTAATCTGGACGAATATCCATCAAAGCAGTAATGGACTTTCTAGACTTATCAACAGCATAGCTCTGGAAAAATTCACCAACTTGATAAAACAACATAACAGCTACTGCCTCTTCTATCTCCCCAATTCCAAAAGCACCAAGAGTAGCAACGGTCATTAAAAAGTTTTCATCAAATACATGACCATTTACAATATTACGAGTAGCTTTTCTTAAAATTTCAAAGCCCACCAATAAATAAGAAACAACAAATAAACTATTTTTTAGTATAATCCAATCTAGTGGGCAACAAAAAGCAACCACAAAAAATATTGACGCACTAATAATTAATCCTAGTTTCTTTTTCATTTTTTTATTCATCATACTTCCTCGATTTCTACATCAGGTTCTTCCTTATGAATCACCTTTTTTATTATCTTTAGGATTTCCTCTTTACGATCTTCTTGACAAGAAAAGGAAAATTTTTCTGTCATAAAAGAAATACTAACATCCTCTACACCATCTATTTTCTGTAACTTATCCTCTAAATGACTCGCACAAGCAGCACAATCTAATCCAGTCATTTTAAATTTATATTTCTTCATAATACCCCACCTTACCCTTTATGATTAATATGTTCTAAGCCAATCTCAAATAATTTTACAATATGATCATCATCTAAAGTATAGTAAACTTCCTTACCATTTCTTCGACATTTAACAATACCACTTCTCCTTAATACAGCCAATTGATGAGATATGGAAGATTTAGTCATGTTTAAAACATTAGCTAAATCACAAACACACATTTCATCCTGATCAAGAGCAAATAAGATTCGACATCTTGTCGTATCACCAATTAATTTATATAAATCAGCTAGCCGATTAAAAGTATCTTCATTAGGTAACTTCGATAATACTTTGTCTACTGCTTCTTGATGAATCACATTACAATCACAGATAAATTCATTTCTTGTCATATATTCATTTCTCCTTTTTAGTCTACGTTATCAGTTGAAAAGTTATTCAACTATTTAAATTATAGTTGAGTAATCGCTCAATTGTCAAGGACATTCTAAACAATTTTTTTACTTGACGCCTAAGAAGAAATTCCGATACGTACCAACTGGTGCTAGTGGAGCTACAGGTTTGACTGGACCAACAGGACCTACTGGGCCAACGGGTTTGACTGGACCAACAGGACCTACTGGACCTACTGGGCCAACGGGTGCTACAGGCTTGACCGGACCAACTGGGCCAACGGGACCAAGTGGCGCAACGGGCGCAACAGGGGCAACGGGTGCTACTCCAGCAATAACTACAGCTGCCCTAATGGCTCATGATGAAACAACTAGTACTGTAAATACCGATAACCCAATCCTATTTACAACAACAAACTTAAACAGTAATGTTAACTATAATCCCGTAAATGGCGTATTTACTATTTTACAAGCCGGTCAATACATCATCCATTGGTGGGCTAACGTTAAAAACAGCAGTGGACATAAAGCAAGCACTACCCCAACTACTGCTCCAGTCATCATTACACTTAATCAAGTAACACCAGCCGCAATATTGATCTCTTCATCATCTTCACACAATTCACTAGCACAAAACGCTACCGCTACCGTAAACGGAAACGCCGTATTTACAGCAGCAGCAAACAGTACTTTCCGATTAATCAACAGTTCTGTAATTCCATTTGATCTAGTAAAAAATGGAACTTATTCAGCTTCCATATCTATCATCAGAAATGCTCAAAACTAATAGAAAGAGGTCCATAATATGGGAAAATATAAAGTATATGTCTATGCGATTTCTAAAAATGAAGAAAAATTTGTCGATAGATGGGTAAACTCTATGCAAGAAGCAGATGGTATATACGTACTAGATACTGGCTCTCATGATAACACGGTAAAAAAGCTAAAGAAACATCATGTAACCGTCAAAAGCAAAACGATTACTCCTTGGCGCTTTGACGAGGCACGAAATCAATCTTTAGAAATGGTACCAAAAGACGCCGATATCTGTATCTGTACCGATTTAGACGAAGTCTTTGGACCAGGTTGGAGAGAGGAATTAGAAAAAGCTTGGCAAAAAGAAACTACTCGCGCTCTTTATAACTACAATTGGAGCCTAGATGAAAACAACAAACCAATTGTCAACTTCTATATTGAAAAAATACACACAAGAAACGACTACAAATGGACACACCCTGTCCATGAAGTACTTTCTTATATTGGAAAACAACAAGAAAACAAAATTATCATTCCGACAATGACTTTAAACCATTATCCTGACTCAAAAAAATCTCGTAGTTCTTATCTACCATTACTGGAATTATCTGTTGAAGAAGACCCAACCGACGACAGAAATATGCATTATTTAGGGCGAGAATACATGTATTACGGAAAATGGAATCAAGCAATTGATACCTTAATTAGACACCTTAGCTTAGAAAAAGCAACTTGGAAAGATGAACGTTCAGCATCAATGCGTTTTATCGCAAGATGTTACACTCATCTAAACAGAATAGAAGAAGCTAGAATGTGGCTACAAAAAGCAGTTCAAGAAACTCCTTATCTAAGAGATCCTTATGTAGAAAGTGCGTTACTTGAATATCAACAACAAAATTGGCCTAAAGTAGAAGAAGATTGTCTAAACGCCTTAAAGATTACTACTCATCAAAAGACATATATCAACGAACCATTCAGCTGGGATCATACCATATATGATTTACTCTCTATCAGCACATATTATCAACAACAATATCAGAAATCTCTCATATACGTAAATAAAGCCATAGAAAAATCGCCCCAAGACAAGCGATTATTAGAAAACAAAAAACTAATCGAAAGCAAACTAAAAGAAGTGGAAAAAAATTCATAACCACTTCTTTTACCTATCTATCATTTAGGACAAGCTCTTTAATCTGGCCTTTACCAACAACACAATTTCAATTGGGGCATTAATCCAATGAAGAACAAGTAAACTATCCTGTAATTTTCTTTTTAAAGAAACATGATCCAATATATCTTCCGCATTCTTCTTATAATCAAAATTTTCTATCGGATTAGCTTCCAAAAAATCACGAATATAATTTTCTATATCCTTTAAAAGATATACTTTTAAATCATACTCATCCATTTCCGTTATCCCATAATAACCAGACACTAATATTTTAAACTGTTCAATTAAAGAAATATGCATGTTACCACCTAATAGAATTATACCCTATTCTACTATTTTTGAAAACGAAAAGAATAATAAGTAATATCATAATCTCGATGATAGAGAAAATTAGCTAATTCTTTTTCTTCTTTTGATTCCAAATTTCGACACCAAGAAAAGACAAAACCATTTTGATAGGATAACTCTTGAAATAAAGTCCAAATATTGGTTATCGTCAAATAATTACTGAATTGATTCGTATTAATCCAATTTCCATCGACAAGAGATAAAACAGAGGTTAACGAAGCAATATTACGAAACTCGCCAATGATATACCCATCTTTCTTAAGATAAGACTTAAGAGTAGAAAGAAAAGTTCTAGGATCACTAACGCTTTCTAACTCTCTACCAATAAAAATACAATCATAATCAGTATCTATTACTTCTTCTAAAGAAGAATAGACCGTACCATAGAAAGAAGAAAAAGCAGCTTGATGAGAATCTTTTTCTATTCCATGAATCACTAAATCCGGATGTTGATACTTGAGTTTTAAAAAGGTAGTTCCTATTCCGCAATCAAATTCTAATATTTTATGAAGATTAGATGGTAACACTTCTAAAGAAGCGGTTTTTACTGCATCAAAGGCAAAAGGAGAAAAGCCCCATTTATGAAAAAAATAAGCTCGATTCTTCGCTAATAGTTTTTGAAATTCAGTATTGTCTTTTCGAAAACAAGTACCCAAATAATGATGAATAAAGACATCATGACAAAGAACTAAACGATATCCTAAACGAATAATAGAAAGAGATAAATCATTATCTTCAATATATCCTGGGGAATATTCTTCATCTAGACACTTCAGTTGATCGAATACTTCACGTTTAATTAAGAGACAAAAACCAATTAAAAATAATTTGTCTTCCCAACGAGTAGGATCTAAACAATTATTTTGACAAGCTTTTTGGTGCATTTCTTCAGTTGTTTGATAAACAAAATCGCATCCCTGTAAGTTTTCTTGATGATTAGATACCGCTCCTACTGCCCCAATTTTTTCATCACTTTCTAAACAAGTAACGAGATTGTCTAACCAATGGATAGTAACAATAGTATCGTTATTTAGTAATAAAATATCATTAGATTTTTGACTCTGACTAATCCCAATATTACATCCTTTAGGAAAGCCAAGGTTCTCTTCGTTCAACACAACTTGAATATCCGTGTTGTTTTTTTGTTGTTCAATTAACCATTCTCTCGTCCCGTCTGTAGAAGCATTATCCACTATAATCAGTTCATAACTACCCGGTTTAGTATACTTCCGAATACTTTCAATACAGTCTTTGGTAAATGCAAGCTGATTATACGTTAGAATGATAATAGAAACTTTTTTCTTCTTCAATTTTCTTTTCATAGTATTTTTATATGTAGAACAAAGAAAAAAGTGCGAAATATTTTTCCGCACCTTACATAATTAAACCGCCATCTACTTGAATAATCGTTCCTGTCGTAAATGAAGAATCATCACTCGCTAAATATAAATAAATAGGGGCAAGATCGTTAGGTGTTGCCATTCGTTTTAACGGTGTCATGCCAATCAATATTTGTTTCATTTCAGCAGTGACGTGTTCTTCTACCATTTCAGTTCCAACAACACCAGGTGCTACGGCATTCACACGAATTTTATACTCACCAAGTTCTTTGGCTAATGACTTAGTAAGACCATTTATTGCCGCTTTACTTGTCGCATAAGCTGCCTGTCCGCGTCCACCGTTAACTCCAACCATTGAACTGGTATTAATAATACTACCACCATATTGCTTCATATAAGAAACAACTTCTCTTGTTAGACAAACCGGGCCAAAAAAATTGACATCAAACATCTCTTGAAATTCTTCATCTGTAGAATCCACTAAATTTTTCTGAGAAGTAATTCCTGCATTATTCACTAAGATATCGATTCTTCCCCATTTAGCAATCACTTCTTTTACTCTACTTCTAATTTCTTCTTTATTCTTCATATTTAAAGCGATGGGATAAATTTTATCCTCAGGTAAAGAAAGCTCTTCTTCAAGTTGTCTAGCAGCTTGCTGAACAGTTTCTTCTCTACTACCACAAACAACAACTTTAGCCCCCTCTTGTAAAAACAAACGAGCAATCTGGTAACCAATTCCTCTAGTGCTTCCTGTCACAAACGCAATTTTATCTTTTAGTTTCATTGTTTTCTCTCCATTTCTTATACACTTTAATTAAATCCGGATCATTTTGCTTATCCTCTTCTGGTAATTGTTCTAAATCAAAGAAGCGAAGTTCTTTTGACTCTTCATCCCATTTCAACTCCCCATGATATTGGTCGATATAATATAAAACCGTATTGTTTATCACCACATCACCATTTGGATAAGCATTTTTTCTACTCATTCCTGAAACAACATCAATCAATTGAAGATGATCAATTTCAAGATTAGTCTCTTCTTTTACTTCTCGAATAATTACCTCCGAAAAACTTTCTCCTACTTCTTGACAACCTCCAGGTAATCCCCACTCATCATTATCCCGTCGTTTTTGTAGTAAAAGTTGTCCCTCAGCATTCACAATAATCGCAGTCGCTCCATCCTGTAGTAAAACAAATTGATGACCAATTTCTCCCATACAAAGTCTAGTAAATACTGGGTATCCGATCAATCCACTCATCTCGATAATCTCATCACAAGAAAGCTTAGATAACATTTCTTTTAATTCTTCATAAGAAAGTTTTCTTCGTTCCGATACACTTAAATTCCGAATTTCCTCTAAAATATTATCTTCTTTAATATTCATTATAATTTTCCTTTATCCCTTCTATCGAAAATTCACATTATCATACTATTTAACCACTTTAGCCAATACTTTTTGATAATCACCAAGAGTTCCTAACTCAACCTTAGCCCCATCATTTCGCTGATATTCTTTCTTATCTCGCTCCTCAAAATAATAATCACTAAGCGAATAGGCACTACCAATATAAGCTTGAATTAAACATTCTTCTTGAGCTTGACTATATAACTCTTCTAACTCTTCCGTAATATAACGAATGGTATTCTGATTAATCGCTACTCGATAAGTCTCCATCAAATACTAATAATAAGATAAATCATAAGCTTTATCAATAGGGAGCTTAACCGCATTAATTTGAAAAACTCTTCTCTTATCAGCACCAAAACAAATAGGACTACGATCGACAAGTCCAGTATAGACAAAACCATTATCCCGCGAAAACTCTAAGTTATCCCAAATAAAGGGAATCTCTTCTCGAAATTCTGCACTTTCAGGAATATAGCAATAACTTTCCCAATGTCTCTTTTCCTTATCAAATAAAGCCAAATTTTCTTGTCGGAATCCATTAATATTATCAAAAGATATCTCATTAGGTAGAGAAACTAATTGTTTTTTTCAATATCCATTAAATACCATCCATCTATTCGATCATTTACACAAGCTAGAGAATGATAAAACGGCGTGGCATACTGAAAATTTCTACCATCAAATAATAGATTTCCCTCTAAATACGTATAAAAATAATCTTCTTTATCATCATTAAAATACCTTTTCTTCCATAAGCTAATATTTTCTTCTACAGAAACCAAAGATAATCGATAATAACCGCTAGAATATTTTTGTCTCGCTTGTTCCTTTCTTAAAACATCTTCTTTTAATAATTCTAATTTTTTTCTTTCGTCTATTACTTCCATCTTAAATTTTTCTCCTTATGACTATCAATTTATCGATTTAAACACACCTATTCATCAATTTTAAAACTGTTTTTCTATCCACCATATCGAATATTACCTACAATTCCCACATAATACACATAACAATTTCTACAATATCTATGTTTCATTAAATAACTTCTATTAAATATATTGTCAAAATGAATTTAGTTTCTATAAAAAGTATAACATAATTTTAAAACATATTAAAACTCGAACTATCGAAAAATTCAAAAGTTCGAGTTTCCTATCAATCTGATCTTAGTAATATAGTTATTTAGAATCTAATATTTTTTTGAATTCTCTATTTATTGGTTGTGCTAATCTTCTACAATTGGAGACATTATCCTTTGACCCAAGTTAAACCCTTCCATCTTTAATTTTTTAACAGAACCATTATCTAGGTTATTTTCATCAAAACTGGTATCTTCTAACTTATCTAAAAGGAATATAGAATCTGTTTTTACAACAACATAATATGCTCGTGCAGGTGCTCCATCTGTAAAATCATCTGTTGAAAAACATTGAATTAAATAACTCTTTTCATCATCTACTTTTATAATTCCAATACCATAAACATCTTCATTATCGCATAATCTTTTTGCTCCATAAGATGCTCCTAGCTCTTGTTCAAATCCATAAATATTTATTTGCTACCTCCCCCTGAGAATTTTTTAAAACCTTGTATCTTTTTCTTTAATAAAGAAGCAACCATATCCTAGTTTGTTAACATATCAAAAGTTCAAATAGTTCGAACAGATTTACCAATGGTGCCGTTGAAGAAGTTATCTACAACTTTACCAATGAGAAATGATATTAGAATCAATCACTGAATTATATTCTAACAAAACAAGAAAAAAATAGCACTATATATAGTATTATTTTAGTATCAACCTTTTAACTTGCACTCTATTATCCGATTCAAAGCTTTGAATTTTCTCATCAATTCGGTTTAATATTTCATCATCTAAACTGTCATCTTGCTGATTTTGTTTTTCCCTCT
This sequence comes from uncultured bacterium, assembly GCA_949296705.1. GTDB lineage: Bacteria > Bacillota_I > Bacilli_A > RF39 > UBA660 > Alloscybalousia. The sequence continues at coordinate 48,263 of CASFOW010000024.1, read as the reverse complement.
TTTCATCGATTTCATTCTTTACAACATAAGCCTGTTTTTTATATTTTTCCAATAAATTTCTTAAATAAACTGGATCTAGATTATTTTTTTTACAACAATCATCTACACTAATTGATTCAGAAATAATTAGATATGCTAAATTAGACTCAAAAATTTCTAAATCATGAACACTATCTTCTAATTCTTGAAGTCTTATGCCTAATTTTGATGCAATATTAACTCTATTTTCTAATTTTAAAAATTGTGTAATCGATAAAACCGAAGACATTCTACTATATCTTCTTTTTGTTTTTCTTAAATCATCTTGAAGTTTATTTAATTTACTATTGTTAAAATTTTCAACATCTTTGTCTAAAAAGTATCCTTGAGCGAATTCAATATCTTCTAAAAGATTAAAAAAATGGTTCTGTTTTTTAATCTTAATAATATACATATAAATCAATCACCTCTTTTTAATAGTCTATATTATAATAGCTAAATATAGTAATTTGTCAAATTCACACATTCGTCAATGTACAAGTGTGTTTTCTAAATTATCAAAATAAAAACTACTTTCAATTTAATTCTGAGAGTAGTTTTTATATTAACTCGAAAAGTTCGAGTAACGATCAATCTGGTGCCGTTGAAGAAGTTATCTACAACTTTTACCGAGATAATTGATATATAAATCAATCACTATTAATAGTGTAATACCTTTATTTTCATTTTATATAATTAAAATTTATGTCATATCTTTACCAATAAAAACGTTATAAATTTCATTATATCTATAAGCTAATTTTGCATAATTAGAGTCTGGCACTAATATATCAAGTTCTACTAATTTATCAATTAATGTTGAGACGGTATTTCTTGATACTCCTGATTCTTCTTCTATTTCTTTTTTGGTAAAAACTATTTGTCGCATTATTGCGGGCATAATTCTGTAAACAGCATTACTATTTAAAATTTTTAATTTTTCCATATCCTTTGTGTATATCTGTTTTATTCTATTTATTTTTGCAATATAATTATTACACTGCTCTATTATACACTGTAAAAAGAATTTAATAAAACCAATCATATTTCCCTTTCTACTTTCATTTAAAAATTTATGATAGCTAGGTTTATATAATTCTATTATTTCTGATAAAAATAAAATAGGTTCTTCTTCCGTTAATAAAGCCAACTGAATAGGAATCAATGCTCTACCTAATCTTCCATTTCCATCTCTATATGCGTGTATCGTTTCAAATTGTGAATGAGAAATTGCTAAATTTATAAACAAAGGATCAATATATGCATTGTTCATATAATCAAATAAGTTTTCTAATAGAATAGGGACATCTTCTGGTGCAGGAGGCACAAAAATAGCTTCTTCTATAGTACATCCCTTAGGACCTATCCAGTTTTGTATATTTCTAATTTTTCCTGGTTCTTTTTCGTTTCCTCTAACACTATCAAGTAATATTTTATGAATATTATTTATAAACTTAATATTTATTTTATCATTTTCTTTCAAATAATTCTTAGCATAATCAATCACTTTTTTTAAATTTTGAATTTCTAAATTATCATCTGTTTTAGGCATGTATTTTAAATAATACATGTCATCCTGAGATATTTGTGTTCCTTCGATTTGGGTTGATTTTAAACTCTCGCTTAAAATTATAGAATCTAAAAAAAATCTTGAATCAAACTGACTATTTTTTAAATTCGATTTATATTCTCCATATTTTAAATTAGCTTCCGAAATCAAAACTATTAATTCTTTATCAAGATTGTATTGAATTGGTAACTTTTCAACTTTAAATGGTTTCAATTGTTTCACCTCAATAAAACTTTATCATATTAAATTGCAAAAGTAAACAAAAAACGCACAACATTTCAAAAATATTGTGCGTTTTTCTGTTTTTTAGACAATTTATGCACAAACTAAGTGCATTTTAGTATATTAACTCGTAATTTTGAGTAATTATTAATCTGGTGCCCGAGGTCGGACTTGAACCGACACGGTATTGCTACCAATGGATTTTGAGTCCATCGCGTCTACCATTCCACCACTCGGGCAAGTAAGTTAATTATAGCAAGAAAAAATCAGAAAGTAAAGTAGTTTAACCCTATTTTCCACTTACACCACTAAAAATTAAAAGGAAAATAAAAGACACCCTTAATCCTTATTAACTATTCAATAAAAGTGCCATTTTATACAAATTGATAGATCAATATAAAGAGATTCCATAATCTGCTAACTCTAAAATTGAGCGTTCAATATTCTCTTTCAATTCCGGATAATCAGAAGATAACCAAGAAGCAAAAATATACAATTTCATCCCATTAGAAAAATTAACCTGATCATACCACTTTCGTTGCTCAGAAGAAATATTTTGCCAATTTTCTTCCGTGATCAATATGGGATTTACATATAAACGATTAAAATAATCGTCTAGTTTATCTAACGAACAATTCTGTTCAAAATATAAATACCCAATTATTTTCACCAACAACTGTTTAATACTACTACACTCTATAGGTTGGCTGTTAATTGTCAAATAATACCTTCTACTCTTAAAAGCCAATATCTTTTTTAATTGGTCTTGAATAAGAAATTGATTATTCTCTAACTCGAGGATCTTTTTATATTTAGCGAAAAAAATATCCAAAAGCATCTTATTTTCCCCATAATAGAAAAAGGAATAATCATTACGATATAGTAAAGAAACTTCTTCTACTAACTTTTTCATTTTTTCATCACTGAATAATTCTTTTAAATAATATTTTTCTTCATCCGTAATAATCATCGTACTATAAGAAACACCAGAAGTATAACAAGAAAGACTATGAATATATTCTTTGATGATAAAATCAACCTCATCATCTTGACTATCCCGCAAAACTTCCTTTAATACACCATCATATAAATCCTGATAAGTCATAGAAACATATAAATTTTCTTCTACTTCTTTAGTAACTTGTTCATCACTAACACACAAATAAATCGGTAAAATATGCTCAGTAGGAATATTCAACTTTTCAACATTTCTCAAATATTCTTGTAACTGATTTCCATGAACAAAAGATTCTACTTTATTTTCTAAAACAATTACAAAATTTTCATCATTAATCTGTAGAGGAATAAACAAATCAATATGATACATTTTTTCACGAATAACATTGATTCGAGAGAGATTAGCATAATCTATTTGAATAGACATAAATGAATGATAATGCTTAGCATAAATAGTATTCTCCAAAATCTTTTTTTGAAATAAACCGAGTAACTTCTTTAATGCCAAAAGATCCGCATTTAAAAATAACCATTTTAAAAAATTACTATGCGCTAGTTCCCAACGACTAACCCCTAATAGTTTCATATAATTTTTTCTCGTATGATATTCCTTTAACCATTTATAAGCCAATAATTGTTCAAAATAATTATTTAAATTTTCTTTTTGCACCTGTCATCATTCCTTACTAAAACTACAATCAAAAGCGAAAAAATTATTCACTACCGAACAATTACATTGTATCATAAAATGAATGATCAAAAAATTAAATATACAATATCATCAAAGAGTTAATCGCTCTATTTATGAAACAAAATACCATTTTACAAAATAAGAAAAATAAAAAAGTATAAGATTAACTCTCATACTTTTTGACATACTTTTCACTAAACCAATAATCACCTAAGAAAATAATTACTCCAAAGGCAACAAAACAAGCAATAACCACCAATAACACAGATAAAAGTACATTATTAGGAACAATACGGTAAAAATCTATAAATATATTATTAAATGCAACTAATAAAGCAAAAATAGTAGTTATCAACAAAGAACATAAAATAGCTTCACTTAAATAAACTTTAACACGCTCTTTCCTTTTCTTCTTTTTTGCTAGTTTTTGACGAAAAATTCGTTTTCCTTTAGATGCTCGCAAATCCAACACATGAACAAAATAAATTACCCCAGATAAAACAAGTAAACAAATAATTTCTAGCATACAATCTTGTAAAGATTCGCGAACGTGATACTTATACATACAAGCAACAATCAAATATAAATAAACAAAAATCATCACAAAATAATAAACTTGTCGAGCATTTACTTTTCCACCTTTTTGTAAATCAGAATCACTTTTCTTTTTCCTAACTATCTTCTTTTTCATACGAAACCTCCTACCTTATCCTATATTAAAAATATATCACAAGATAAATAAAAAGTAAATTACAGTTCTTCTAGTTCTTCAATTTTTTCTTCTTCATCTATTTCCGTATATTTAGAATGATACAAATCAATATCTTCATTTCGAGAAATATCGATATGGGCAAAATCCTCTAGTTTAGGTAAATCTTCTTTTGATGACAAACCAAAATAATCTAAAAATTCACTAGTTGTCCGATAAAGAATAGGTCTTCCTACCGCATCGCTTCTTCCTACTTCCTTAATCAAACCTTTAGCCACTAATTTTCGAATCATCTGGCTACTACTAACTCCCCTAATTTCATCGACTTCTAACCTAGTAATAGGCTCATTGTAAGCAATAATTGCTAGTGTTTCCAAAGCAGCTTGACTAAAAGTATTATTTTCCGGATTTTCAATTAATTTTTGAAAATACTTTTTATGCTCAGGTTTAGTTGTCAATTTAAATCGATCTCCTAAAAAGTGAATCCGAATACCACTATCCTCCTTTTCGTAACGCTCTCTTAAATTATTTAAAATTTCTTTTACTTGGTCTAAATCCACTTCTAAAATATCTACTAATTGGTTAAGGGTTAATCCTTCTTCGCCAACAACAAACAATAAGCCCTCTACTACTGCTTCTAACTTCATGCAACCACCTCAATCATAATTTGTGAAAAATCATTTTCTTGTTTAATCAATAATTCTTGCTTCTTAGCCATTTCTAAAATAGCCAAAAAAGTAACGACGATATATTCTCTAGTAATCACTTCAAAAAGTTCAAAAAAATCTACTCGTTTTTTCTTAGATAAAATATCACGAATCCTCTTCCTTCTTTCTTCTACCGTAATTTCCTTTTTGGTTACTGTGGTTTGAAGAGGCTTTTCTAATTCTTTACGATTTAAAAACTTCTGAAAAGCAAGCATCAAATCTTCCAAAGTAACATCACTACTAGGAACAACTCCTTCTTCTACATATTCTTTTAAATTATCAGGAGCCTTAGTATAAAATTCTTGGCGTAAAGATTCCAATTCTTTAAAATTCTTAGTTACTTCTTTATATTTCTGATACTCAACCAGACGTCTAATTAAACGTTCTTTGGGATCTTCTTCCTCTTCTATCCCTACTTCTTTTTCTGAGCGAGGAAGTAACATTCTACTTTTCATCTCGATTAATTCGCTAGCCATTACCAAATATTCACTCGCAATATCTAAATTTAACTTTTCCATTCTCTGAATATAAGCCAAATACTCTTCCGCAATATCCGCTATACTGATCTCCCATATATCTACTTTTGATTCCTTAATCAAATGTAACAACAAATCCAAAGGGCCTTCAAAATTATCTATTTTTACTTCATACTCCATGTTTATCACCTATTAACTACTAAACATTATATCATAATACCAAAAAAACTAAAAAAGAAAGTACTAGAAATAAAGATTTATGATATAATTACATACGAAATGGAGAGTTGTCTGAGTGGTCGAAAGTGTAGCACTCGAAATGCTATGAACGGCTAAGTCGTTCCCAGGGTTCGAATCCCTGACTCTCCGCCATCAATAAAGACTAAATACTAGAAAGTCTAGTATTTTTTCATACACTAGAATGAGGTTATTATGAAAAGATTTACCATGCGTGATGAAGAATTTATTTGTGAACATTGCCATAAACGAGTATCTAAACTAAATTATACGGCTAGAGATCACTGTCCCTTTTGCCTATACTCTAAACATGTTGATATCTTTCCGGGAGATAGAGAAAACTCATGTCAAGGATTATTAAAACCAATCGGAATAGAAAAATTTAAAGATAGCTATAAAATTATCTATCGTTGTGAAAAATGTCATCAACTGCATAAAAATATCATCGCCAATGACGATGATATGAATATCATTATCGAATTATCGAAAAACAGCAATTAATTTTGTGGTCTAAAGAATAAACTAAAAATAAAAGTAAAGACAATAGCTGCCGTAATACCAGAAGCCGTAAGATCAAACATACCCATCAAAAGTCCCATAATTCCCATGTCACTAGCCTTATCTAAAGCACCATGAATAAGAGAATGACCAAAACTAGTAATAGGAACTAACGCACCAGCTCCTACTCGATTAATAATTTGATCATAAATACTAAAGGTATCTAAAAAAGCACCGGTTACTACAAAAATACTAGTAATATGACCGGCAGTTAACTTAGTATTATCCAAAATCACTTGCCCCAAAAGACAGATAAATCCACAGAACAAGAAAGAAGTTAAATAGATCATTTGATAACCTCCAAACTGATTGCATGCGCAATACTTAAAATATTTTCATGTTGATAGACAAAAGTAGGAGAAAATAACGCTCCCGTTGCGACCAACAATACTTTTTTAATTTTCTTTTTCTTCAACAGTTCTAACACAACACTATAATTTACTAATGCACTACATACCGGTCCAGAGCCACCTGCTTGGACCTCTTTTTGTTTTTCTAAGTCATAAAGCATCGTTCCACAGTCATTATAATTTCTACTGATATCTAATCCGTATTCTGTTTTCATGAAGTCAATCAAAATCTCTTTACCATAAGTGCCTAAATCACCAGTTAAGATCAAATCATAGTAATCTAAAGTACGATTTAAATCCATTAAGTGACGATGAATCGTATCCGCCGCAGCTGGAGCCATAACCGCTCCCATATTAAAAGGATCATTCTGTTCATAATCAATAATTTTTCCAATCGTAGAACTTTCAACTTTAATTCCCGTATTTTCATTGGTTAGTAAAATACTAGCTCCACCTGTTGCGGTAAAAGTTGCGGTTTTTGGTTTCGGTGCTCCATACTCAGTAGGATTACGGAATTGCTTTTCACTAGACATATTATGCGATGAAGTAGAAGCAATCGCTCTATTTACTTTACCACCATCAATTAAACTACTACCTAAAATCATTCCCTCAACACTAGTCGCACAAGCACTGTAAATACCTAAAAAAGGAAAATTAAATTTTTCAGAAGAATAACAAGAAGAAGTAATTTGATTCATCAAATCTCCCGAAATAATGACATCAATATCTTCTTTTTTCTTTTTTGTCTTTTTCAATAAAGTACGAATACTATCTTCTAAAATTTTTGCTTCCGCTGTTTCCCACGACTTTTCTCCATGATACAAATTATCAAAAGTCTGATCAAAATATTTCTTTAACGGTCCCATAGCTTCATAAGGTCCCGCAATCGTTGCAGCATCTTCAACAAATACCTGATTATATTTAAATGTCATCTTCTATCCTCCCATAATCAGTAGTCTGAGCATTCCAAAAAACCATGCCGAAACTACACCATATAAAATTACACTGCCTGCTAATTTAAAAATATTACTACCTAATCCAAAAACAGGTCCTTCCTTTCGATATTCAATACCAGCACTCGTCATCGAATGAGCAAAACCAGTAATGGGAATAATTAATCCACACTTACAGAAATTTACCCATTTGTCAAAAAAACCTAGTGCAGTAAACAAACTAGCTAGAAAAATTAACGTCACTAGCATAAAAGTAGAAGCATCCTTAGTAGAAATTTCAAAAAAGCCGGCATAAAACTCCGTTAACAACTGACCAATCACCCCAACAATTCCACCTGTCACAAAGGCAATAAACGCATTCTGACTTCTTGTCTCGGTTGGTTGATGTTTTTTTACCAATTCTTTATATCTTGTCTTTTCCATCCATATATCACCCATTAATAGTATGAGAAAAAGAAAAAAATTCTATACAAAAAGATAGCTATAATTCTTTAGCTATCTGTTAATACACCCCGCAATTTTTTTAAAATCTTTGCCTCTTCTCGAGAAACTTTTACTTGGTTAACTCCTAATACTTTACTCGTTTCACTTTGTGTCATATCTTCAAAGTAACGACAGGAAATTAAACGTCTCTCTTCTTCCTCTAAATCTTCTACCGCCTGTTTTAAATCAAGTACATCCGCATTATAGCCAACTTCTTCATAAGAGAGAGTATGATAAAGATTCATTTCCTTTCCTTCATCATCTTCATTTAAAGCATAATCTAAACTACGAACAAACTCCTGTGACAACATCACTTCTTCAATCACGCTACGATCAAGCTCTAAAAAATGACTAACTTCATCAATCGTTGGCTCTTTTTGTAAACGTTGTCTAAGTATCTCCTTAGCCCGTTCGATTGGTTTTACTAACGACGATAGTTCTTTACTGATCTTAATATTTTTATTTTCTCGTACATATTTTAAAATTTCTCCTTTAATATAAAGAAAAGCATAAGAAGAAAACTTCGTATTCTGACTTGAATCATAATGATCCAAAGCATTTAATAGGCCAATTCTACCTACTTGAATTAAATCATCCATATCGTAGTAATAACGAAACTTACTCGCATACGCCACTATTCTTCCTTCATATTCTTGTAAATCGATAGCCATATTTTCACCCTTATCCTATTTTATTTAAGGACTGCGACCTACAACTACCTACAAACTAAATATGGATTAAACGAAAGGCACTTAATTCATCACTACTCCTCTCCACATCCGGCAATGCTTGATCTAATTCATCCGCTACTTTTTGATTTAAATGTGACTTATCCCCACAGACAATTAATCTACCATCATGTAAAACAATATCATGGTAGTGACTCATAATCACTTTAACCCCTTCTTCATCGAGAAAAGATAAATTTTCTAAATTAATCACAAAATAACGTACTCCATGAACGTGAATCATCCGATCTAATACTTCATTTAACTCTTTTGATGTCCGTTTACTAAGAACTCCTTCTAATCGTACAAACAACATTCCGTGCACAAACTCCATATCGATTTGGAACATAATCCACCTCTTATTCTTGTATATTAAATATAGACCACTTTTCAAAAAAATTATACAACTTCGACAAAACTTCTTAAAAGTTTTAAAAAAAGAAGTCATTAAAACTTCTTATGAAACTCTAAATTTTTAATTATTCTCTTTCCCGGTACCTGATCTTGTAAAATCTCGTTTAAATTGCTTAATTTACTTACTACTTCCTGTCTTTTCTGAATCAATTTTTGTTTTTCCTGTTCTAGCTTTTTCATCTCATCGAAATAATCAGGCGCGTCATTAATGGCAGTTAACACCTGCGACAAACGTCGATATTCTTTGGGATTAGAAGCTTTTTCTCTTCGTGCCATTAAACATTCCATAATAGAAATTTTAAAATCAGGTCGTAGAACAATTCTCTCTTGTTCAAAAATTCTATCCATAATTGCCGGAACTAAATCTATAGTCATTTGAAAACTAGATAGATTAATAAAATTTAATAAATCAAAAAACTGTAATTGTTGAACAATTGCTAAATCATTATTCTTTCTTATCCTATCTGGTAACTTTTGATAACTAGGATCTTCATATAAATAGCGAAAAGGATAAAAATACTTTTCTTTGGCAATGAAGCTAACGATAGAAACTTCACCACATTCTCGATTTAATTTAAGAGAAGAACTATCCCAACAATACCTATTAACGTCGATTCCCATCTTTTGAAAATGAACAAACCAACCATACATTTTCTGTTTCTTTAGTTCATTGATAAACTCTAAAAAAGAGTAACTTCCTTTACTGTTAACAAAGGCACCAAATAAAGATTTTTTCTTTTCTATAACTTCGTCTTTGTTTCTTCTTCTTAACCCTTGGCTATCTTGATCAAAAAAGTATTCTAAAAATTCAAGATTCCTCTTTTCTACTCCTTTTTGACACAATAACTCAAATAACATCAATCGCCGCTCAAAAGAAATATCAGAAAGCAACACCTCAACAACTACATGAAAAAAAGAAGCATCTAAACATAAATCAGAAAAACTAATTTCACTAATATCGTCTTTCTCCCCAGTACCCTTTACTCGCCAAGATAATGATCTTAACATATCTAAAGCCTGTTCCCTTCTTTCAGAAAGAGAAAATTCCTCTTTTAACTCTAAACTAGGACACTGTTCTATTTCTTCTTTCACTTTCAAATATTCATTACGTAAATGTTCGAGATGCCAAGAAGGTCCACCCTTCTCAAGTGGGATAAAGACCACATCAGGATCCATCCAATCGTGGATTAATTTATCTACTAACAAACATAAAAGAAAAGAATCTTTTAGTGGTTTCTTAGTAGAAATTAAATGCTCATAAAGAGCAAGTAAATCATAAACTGCATCTTCATTTTTCTTAAATATTTCTATTTTTTTCTCGAGTTCCTTTTTCTGTATATCCATATCCTTGGTATTTTCTTTTTTCTCTACTACCATACCTATTTCCCCCTATTAATACTATAACGAAAATATAAAGAAAAAGCAATCATTCTTTCGTATGTAACCACCCTTTTTTCTCTAACCAAGCTCCTACCGTTAAACTAAGTTTATTAAATACATACAAAGAAGAAAGTAACAACACTAGAAAAATAAGAGCAATCTCTACTGTAACGCCATGAATATTAAAGAAATCAGATTGAAATATTGAACCATAAACAAAACCTAAAACTAAAAGAACAAACAAAATACGACGCAAGCGATTAAATGGCTGACAAATTCGATAAAGTAAAATAAAGCCAGTCATTGCTGTTAAAAAAATAACTAAACTAGAAACGATTTTCTCAGATAAATGGAAAACATATTGAAATAGTAATACCATAATGACATTAAAAGCTACTGTTAAAGCTGCCGGTAAACTTCGACTGACTACTTTTAATAAAAAGTTTCCTTCTACTAAATCATGATTTGGTTCTAATGCTAAGATAAAAGAGGGAATTCCAATTGTAAACATGGTAATTAACGTAAGTTGAATAGGAATAAAAAAGTATTCAGAAGAAATAAAAACACAAATGGCGATTAAAAGTAGGGTAAATATTGTCTTAGATAAAAGAAGAGAACTACTTCGTTCAATATTATTAATAATTCTTCTTCCCTCGGCAACAATCTTAGGCATCGAAGCAAAGTTAGAATCCAAAAGAACAAGTTCACTAACATTACGAGCAGCATCACTTCCACTAGCCATCGCAATACTACAATCGGATTCTTTTAAAGCAAGGACATCATTTACCCCATCCCCTACCATACCTACTGTATACTTTTTCTTCTTCAATGCTTGAATTAACTTTTTCTTTTGTATCGGGGTAACTCTTCCAAAAACATTATACTGTGTAACAATATCTTCAAAATCTTCATCTCTTACCGTAGTCATATCAATTCCTTTTACGTTATCCATTCCCGCCCGACGAGCGATACTTTCTACGGTCTGATAATTATCTCCAGAAATAATCTTCAATAAAACTCCTTGTTCCTTAAAATAAGACAAAGTCTCTTTCGCATCAGATCGAATTCGATCTTGAATTAAAAGAAAACCCAATACTTTTAAATTTTCTGGATGTTCTGTTAGTGGTTTAAAATTTCTAGCTACAACAAGTACTCGATAATCTCCAACATATTGATCTAAAAGTTCTTGAACTTGTTGAATATCTTCACCTAAAACAAACTCGGGCGCACCAATATAAAATGAGCCTTGCTCTGTGTAAGAAACGGCTGAAAATTTTCGCACTGATGAAAAAGGAATTTTTCCAGTTTCTACATACTTATCTTGCTTACCAAAAAAATCGATAATCGCTCGCATCGTTGGTGTATCTTTACCAAAAGAGTTTCCTAACTCCTTCAAATAAGTGAATAACTCTTTTCTATCTTGGTTTTTATAGGGAATAACATCTACAACATCCATCTTTCCCTCGGTAATTGTTCCTGTTTTATCTAAACAAATCACATTGACACGTGCCAAAATTTCAATACAATATAACTGTTGAACCAAAACTTTATATTTAGAAAGACGAATAACACTAACTGCCATTACTGAACTAGTAAGTAACACTAACCCTTCTGGAATCATGCCAATAACTGCCGCAACAGTAGAAAAAGTCGCATCTACCATGTTTTCCATAATCGAATATTGATTAAAGAAAAACAAAATTCCAATTGGTACAATCAAAATCGATAATATTTTCAATAACTTCTCAAAAGAATGCATAATCATTGAGTTTACTTTTTTCTTATATTTGGCTTCACTAGAAATAACAGAAATATAATTTTCTCCACCAATATGTTCTACTCTAGCTACACATTCACCACTTACAATAAAACTACCAGATAATAGCATATCTCCTGCCTTTTTCACAATTGGATCTACTTCTCCTGTCAAAAAAGCCTCATTAACTTCTACTTCACCTTCTAAAACGATCGCATCCGTTACCACTTGATTTCCTAGTTTAAGCGATAACACATCATCTAAAACAATCTCTTCAATTCCTACTTCAACTAATTTACTATCACGAATCACAGTCGCTTTATTTGAAGCTAGTACCGATAGGCGATCAATAATCCGTTTAGAAATCACTTCTTGAATGATACTAATTATTGTATTACAAATCGCAACACCTAAAAACAAACAGTTTTTAACCGCTTCAATCATTTCCCCTTGAAAAGAACCAGCAACTAGAATCGCAAGACCTAAAGCAAAATTTAAAAAATTGAAATACGTAAATACATTATCCCGAATAATTTGAGGAATTGATTTAGTTGCCGGTTGATTATCATAATTAACTAAGCCATTATTTATTCTTTCTTCTACTTGTTTTTGATTTAAACCCTCTGTTGGAAGAGGGGAATAACGTTTTATTCTACTTCCCATCAACACCACTCTTTTCATTACTAATTAGTATAACACAATTAAAAAAACAAGGAGTAAATATAACAAAACTGTAAGAAGAAAATTTCTTACTTCCTATAAAGTTAATTCTTAATATCTCGCTTCGTATAAATAAAGACTGTTAAAAAATAAATAAACAAACTAAGAACCAAACTGATTATTAAACCAAACGGTTCATAAACTCCAGTAAGCATACAAGAGTCTAAATAATACTCACTGTGATAAGTAACCAACCAATAATCTAAATAAGCTATTGGTGTATAACAGAAAATTTTTAAGAAAGTAAAGCCAAAATTAGAAACTAAAATCCAAATCATCATCGAGAATAAAGTTAAAATAGAACTAACACTAGCCGTTAAAGCGGTACTTAACGTAATACTAGACAAAAATAAGATTAAACTTAAGAAGAATGTGGCCGGAATCATCCCAACAATCATATTACCTAAATACCATAAAAAGTAAGGAATTTCTCTAACCTCACCGCCAAAAAAGATAAGTTTAAGGGTAAAGAGTTCGCCAAATCCATAGGAAATTCCCACTAAAACAAATAAGATAAATGAAGCAATCAACCATAGAATAAAGGTTTCTATAATTAAATATAAAAATTTAGAAAGTAAAATTTTTGATCTTTTAACTGGCTTAGAAAGTAATAATTTTACCGTTCCACTATCATGCTCACGAGAAGTAATGCCCGCATGGGTAATGGCGACAATAAAAATCACAATCACAATTAAATGAAGTCCCTGATTCAAAAAATTCTTAGCTGTTTGATAAGAATAAAGAGAATCATAGTTTGATGGATAATATAAATCATGTTTTAAATCATGTTCTATAGCATAATAAAGAATTTGTTCTTTCGCATCAAAATCTTCATTTAACTTTCTATAATACGTCTTAACATTTTCATAGCTAGCCTGACTAGGAGATTGATGATATTCTTCTAAAGTTGGAGCTATAATCTCACGATTAATTACCTCTAAATATTGTTGGGCATTAACTACTCGGTAATCACTATCATCCATGATTTTTTCATCGATAATCATCTGATAAATGGCTAGAGTATCCTTATCAATTTCTCTATCAAAAACAGTAGCATAATATAAATTGGTCTGATAAACGGCTTCGATATAAAGATAATAGGCATTCTCCTCTAAGGCTCTAGTCACTAAATCAACATACTCACGGTAATAAGTAAAGTCACGAGAAAACTCGGTTGGTGATAAGGAAATAGCTTCTTTCAACTGATTCGTATAACTCGCTACTTTTCCATAATACAGTTCATAATGATCTTTTTCTTGAGCTAAAGAAGAAACTTCTTCCATAAAAAGAGAATTATCCCAATTAGCTTGTATTTGTTCTAAAACAACTAAATGAATAAGAGCAGAATTTAAACTAGATAAAGCATCGTGTTGCCAACAAGATTTATCACTACCATTTCCCAGTAACTGAATGGTATCTTGGTAAGCTTTTTCTAACCTAGAAAAAACTTCTGCTACTCCAACATTCACAAAATTAGCATCTTCTTCTAATGTTTTATTTGCTTTTTGATAAGCTTCATCAAATTCTTCGATATAAATGGGTGAAGTATAAGAACGGTTAGAACCAAAGAACGATTCCATTTTCATCAAACCAAAACAAGATAAAATCAAAACAAGAAAAATAACAATCGTTTTTCTCCAAGAAAAATGTTTAATAAATTCACAACGAATTAATCGTAATAACTGCATCTTACTCACCATCCTGCTTAAGAGTCTTAGTCAAAAATTCATCTTCTAAACTAATGTTCTTATCTTTGATTTCCGATACCACAATATTTTCAATAATTTTTCCCTCTTGAATCAAAATCACCCGATCACAGACATTTTCTATTTCTGATAGAATATGACTGGAAATAAAAATCGTCATCTTGTATTCTTGGTTAATCCGTTTTAGTATTTCCCTAAGTTCTTTAATACCTAAAGGATCTAAACCGTTCGTTGGTTCATCCAAAATAAGTAACTTAGGATGATTGAGTAAAGCTTGTGCCAAGCCTAGTCGCTGTTTCATTCCTAATGAATATGTTTTTACTTTATGATGAATAGCTTCTTCTAAATGAACTAGTTTTACTAATACTTCTAAATTCTTAGGATGAGAAATTCCATTCATTAACGCACAAATTTGAAGATTTTTCCACCCAGAAATATTCTGATACATATCCGGATTTTCTACAATACATCCAACATTTCTTAATGCTTTTTCAAAATCCTTTTTAACATCATAATCACAAATTTGAATACTACCACCATCTAGATGATATAGTCCTAACACTGATTTAATAAAAGTAGATTTCCCCGCCCCATTCGGACCAACAAAGCCTACAATCTCCCCTTCTTCTAAAGTAATATCAATACCATGTAATACTTCTTTCCGATGAAATTTTTTCCTAACCCCTACCGCTTCTAAGACTTTCATAACCCTATTCTCCTACTATAAAACCATTATATCAGAAAAAAAGAAAGGTGAATACTTTTTACCCTCAATCCGTTAAATTATCTTGATTAAACAAATGTTCACTCAATATTCTTTCTACCTCGTTAATTAATTCCTCTCGATTGGGAATATAATAGGTATAAGTAGAAGCAAACACTTTATTGGATAAGCCACCTAAAACATATTCCATCGTAACATCTTTCTTACCTGCACACAAAATAATTCCAATTGTCTCTTGATCAAATTCATCTTTTACTTCACTATTATAATAATTAATATACATATTCATTTGACCAACATATTCCGGTTTCATTTTTTCGCTTTTTAAATCAATCAAAACATAGGATCTTAAAATTTTATTATAGAATACTAAATCAACATAATAATGAGTATTATTATCTAAAGTAATTCTCATTTGATGACCAACATACATAAAACCTTTTCCTAACTCTAATAGAAATGAAGATAAATGATGAAGTAAATTTTTTTCTAATTCACTCTCTCGAACAGGTTTTTCTTCTTTAATACCTAAAAATTCAAAGACATAAGGCTCTTTCAATATATCACTAGGACTACTAATTTCATTACCTTTTTTCGATAATTCATAAACTTTTTCAATATTCTTTCTGCCATTAGACAGTAATAATCTTTGAAACAATAAAGAATCTATCTGTCTTTTCAATTCTCTTTTTGACCACCCAGAATTAATGCATTCTTTTTCATAAAAGTTTCTTTCCCTATCATCTTCGATGTAAATCAAATAACAATAATGGGACCAACTCAATTTGCCAGCCAGTGGGTGGCAATTCTTATAACGAATATAAAATAGCCTCATATTTTGCAATCCGCTTCTACTAAACCCTGTCCCATATTTATTTGTTAACTTCTTAGATAAATTTTTTAATACATCTTTACCATATTCCGCCCGAATATTACCATTTTGTTCATTTTCCACAATAATTTTACCAATAGTAAAATAAGTATTCACTAAAGTATGATTAATCTGATAGGTCATCTTAGTTTTATTTTCTACAATAATTTTTTCAATCTGATTAAATAAACCGTCTACAATCTTCTCATCAAACATTGGTTTTTCTGTTTTATTAGTATTCATATAAATTCCTCCTATAATTTAGTTATTAGTATTATAGTAAGAAAAACAATAAATATCTTCCATATTACAAAATTTTCTATTCGACAATATAGGCTATTTAAAAGTAAATTTTTTTAACTATCCAACAAACCCACCTATTATTGACTTAATTCAAAATTTTTCTTTTCTTCCTCGACGGCAGTGATTAATTCTTGTTCAGTGGGTAAATGTAGTTGATAAGTAGTAGAAAAAATATTCTTGTTATCTTCTGGAAGTGTATATTTGACAACAGTTTCATTTTTAGTTGTAGATAGTAATATTCCTACGGTTGAATTCTCCTCCTCCTGTTTAATTTCTCTATCATAATAATGAACATACATTTGCATTTGTCCAATATCCTGAGGAGTTACTTTACCCATTTTTAAATCAATAATGACAAAACATTTTAACAAACGATTATAGAAAACTAAATCAGGATAAAAATGATCTTCTTCTAAGGTTAACCTTACTTGATTGCCAATATAAGTAAATCCCTTACCAAGTTCCAATAAAAATTCTTTTAAATGGGCTAATATATTTTTCTCTAAATCACTTTCTAAATACTCGGTATTTTCTTTGATATCTAAAAATTCTAATACAAATGGATCTTTTACTAAATCTTTACTTTCTCTTAACACCTGTCCTTTTTCAGATAATTCTAATACTTTTTCCTTATTCCTAGATAATAACAAACGTTCATATAACAATGAATCTCTTTGTCTTTGTAGTTCTCTTACACTCCACCTCGAATTAATACATTCATTCATATAAAACTTTCTCTTGGGCTCTTCCTCTATTCTTAATAACTCTAAATAGTGAGACCAACTCAATTGCGACGACACTGTTGTCGCAATCGGGAAGTAAAGATAAAATTTTCTCATTCTCTCTAAATTTCTTTTAGAAAATCCCTTACCAAATTCAGCGGTTAACTTTTCTGATAATCTTTCCAAAACATAATCGCCATAATGTGCTTTTTTCTCCCCTTGTTGAATATCCATAATAATTTTCCCAATATGCCAATATAAATTGAGCATTTCGGTATTTACAACAGAATAAACCCGATTTCTACTACTAATAACTAACTCTTTAATATTATCAAATATTTGATCAATTTGATTATCCATTCTTACCTCCCATACTATTACCGGTAGTTATTAGTATTATAGTAAGCAAACACGAAAAAGTCTTCACAATTACAAAATTTTCTATTAAAAAAATACGACCCTATTTAGCCGTATTTTCTTTTTGTTTATAAGTAAGTAATAAAATGAACAAACTACCAATCAACGTACAAATACCAATAAAGATATATAAACCATTTACTTTAGCACCTACCACTTTGCCTGGTAACGAAGTTTGATAGTAAGAATATAGGGCATAGTCTTGATAGATGTTATCAGTAATGGATTGATTATAATCAATTGTCATAGCTTCTACTTTACTAGTTCCATTTAAATAACTATTAGCTTCATAGAGTTCATAGCTATTCTTAACTGGATTATAAACTTCTACATATTCATAAGACTCTTGTTCTTTAGTACCTACTACTTGTTCTAATGATTTCTCTTCTAATTTGGTAACTAATTTTTGTGCTTCCTGATAAGCATCCGAATAACTACTATCAAAGGTTTCTTGATAAGTACTTCTAACTTTGTCTACAAAATAATCGACAATAGAAATATCATTATCTACAGTAGATACAATTCTTACTCCTGTTCGATAATCAAAGCCATAAATACTTCCATCTTGATATCGAACTAACACAAAACTACTATTTCCTAGAATGTTACTACTCATCTCAATGATTTCTTTGTTCTTAAAATCATTTGGATACTTAATCTCACTCTTTAAGGAATATAACTTTCCATCTGAGCCTAAGACGAATAAGTAATCCTTATTATTATAAGAATCGATAATTAAACTATCTCCAGTATACATTGAGTCAGCTTTTAACATCGTTACTTTACCGTTCTTAATAAATACTTGATTCTCTACTTCTTTTTCTTGGTTAATTAAACTGTAACTATAATAAGTATCTATTAATTCATTCTGATATGTGAAAGTATATAAAGGTGTAGTATTCTGTTTTTGAGAAAGATTAGTAATATTATTTTCTTGATAAACTCCGGATTCTAAATCAAGAATCTTGCCATTATTCGTTAAAGCATAATGATCATAAAGATGAATAAAACTATCTGTATATTCCTTACCTTGATTACTAATTAACTTGCCATTATCTAAATAATAATAGTTATTACCAATAGTAAGAATAGTTTTTCTTAAATCATCAGGAGTAAAAACATATTCTTTGGCATTTAATCCATCCGTCACAACAACTCTTAAATCTGTTTGATAGTCATAATAGAACGTCATTGTCTTATCGGTTAGGGAATATGGAGTATCATTGATGTAAATGCTAACATATTCATTTAAATCACTAAATTCTAGATTAATCGTATTAATTCCTGATGCATAAGCTATTACCTGAGGTAAACTCTTCATAACATTCATCTGATAAGCAAGAGACATTGTCGATAATAAGAAAGTCGATGTTGGAAGAGGAATCAATTCTTGACCTGGTGTATTGATTAAAATTGGGTAATAGCCAGACGAAAGTGGTGAAAAATCAAATTCGGCAGTAGTTATACCCCGATTCGTATAAGTAGACTGCGTAGCTAAATCCAAAGCTGTCCCATAATTTTTCTCTTCAATACCAATAATATCTAAACCAGAAACAATTTCACCATTTAATTGAGATTGATCATAAATCAAAGTATTTTGCATTGTCGTCGTTAAAGCATCCCCATTACCTATTACAATACCCGCTGTCGAAGGATCATTCACTGCTTCGACATTCGCAACAATAATATTATTATAAATTGCATCAGCTGTTTTCATTGCATCAACCTGACCAATTAATCCTCCTGCATTGTAGGAAGCTGAAATGGTAGAGTTTTCGATCAAATTATAATAGGTATAATATAGTCCTAATGTAGTGTCAATATTATTATTCTGATAATATCCCATTATACCACCAGCTCCACTACCTGAGGCATTTATCGTTGCTTGTATAGTATTATGACGAATTGTACGTGGATGAGAAGTTTCAGTATTACCGCCAATCACACCACCTACATAATTATTACCAGATATAACACAATCTTGAACAGCATTTCTAAGTATCTCAGCAACATTAACCCGTCCAGCTAAGCCACCAGTATAATCCCCCAGATTAGTAATTGTACTGTGATATATGCCAGAATTACGCATTTCGTTATAATAATAACCAGATAAGCCGCCAACATAAAGAGAAGTTGAACTATTTCCGGAAATCGTAGAATTAGATACCGTACTACTATCAATCACCCGACCACTATTTCCAGAAATCCCTCCAACATATTGATTGCCAGAAACGTTACAATTTTCAACAATTACTTTAGAAACTTCATACACATGATTACTACCTGCCATACCTCCAACTTGATTATATCCAGCAACACTAGAATTTTTTATGGTCGAATTCGAACAACCACCAGAACCATATAAAATCCCATGATAAGTTCCACCAGTCGAGATAACATGAACATCATCTGCTTCAATATAAAATTGTTTAGCTTGGCTAGACAGATTATTAGAAATAAGTCCAATTAGTCCCCCAACATAATATGACTTGCCTGTAACATTTACCGTCTTTAAAGTAATATTTTTTACATCTGCCTCCGTCATTAGACCAATAAAGCCCGCAACTTGATTATTCCCACTTACTGTAATATTACTCAACTGAATATTCTGAATAGTAGTACTATAACTATAAGATACACTAGCAACATAAGTCATTCTTGATGCGTCCACAGTGATATTTTGAAAAGTTAGATTTTCCATACTACCATAAGTATATTGAATAATACCAGCATAATTACCAGAAGCAGTAGTGGATAGCTTAATATTATCAAAAGTAACATTAGAAATACTAGTATTAATTTGTTTAATCAAAGAAAGATTATTTTTAGTAGAAACAATTTCTAAATTCTTTAATGTATGTCCTCCATCTGTACCTTCTAATCGATTGAAAACAACTTCTGTATTTACATTAACCTTATCACTAAAATCAATATCCGCTATCAACCGATAGTTTTCTGGATCAATTGTACTAATCTTTTGCCAGTCTTCAAATGACTCAATATCTTTATAAAACTGTAGATTAATCTTTACAGAAGTATTATAAATCTGTTCTACTCCATTCTTTTGATAAACAATTTCTTGTAACTCATAACTATCATAAGCCTTGCTTGGCTTTACAGATATTTCTAATGTCGTTACTCCATTTTCTGTTACATTTTTTCTAATTCCTGTTATTGTTAATCCATCAATTTTAACACTATTAATTGGAAAATTATCTTCATTTTGAAGTCGTATCATAATATAAGCACTATCAATAGATGAAGACACTTCTATCTCTGTTACTTCAAATTCGTGTTCATTTAAATAATTTGCTTTCTGATTAGGAAGTAATTTTGTTGTATCTTTATAATAAAGGTATGGTAATTGATTGATATCTAAATTCTGATAACTAAAAGCACTTCCTAATTGAACAAAGTTTTGATAAGTAAAAGGATCATTTAACTGTTCAGTAGAAAGTAGTGTTTCTCCATTAGTTTCAGTAGTTATCATCCCATTCATATGTTGATTACTCCAAACATAATTATTTTGATTAATATCTCTATTTCCTACTGTTCTTCGGACATTTTCATTACTTGTCTTTGAATAGATATCTCCCAAAACTAAGGTATTGTTTACCGATGAAGTTTTATTAACTAATTGCCCAACTATTCCACCGACATTTCCTTGAGTAGTATAAATATTAACATTACTGTAAACATTCTTAAAGTTAATGCTACTTCCACTACTGTTTCCGATAATTCCACCAATATTATGATTATTTGCCCTAATTGTTCCGGTTGCATATACATTTTGAATTGTAGAATTATCTGCACGACCAACTATACTACCCATACCAGAAACAAAAGAAAAATCAGTTTCTAAATCCAATCCCTGTACATAACAATTTTCAATAATTGCATTATCAATAAAACCAGCTATCCCACCTATAACCACCTCCGTACTAAAGTTTGAAATATCAAATAAACTTATATCTGTAACTGACGAATTCATAATTTGAGAAGCAAAATAAAGTTGTCCCACAAGCCCACCTACGGCTTCTGATATAGCTAATTTAACGTCTGATACATGTACATTTTCTATAGTTGAACCAAAATTAGGGTCTGTCATTCCTATCAAACCACTATGATTAGTTGAATTAGTCTTAGAAATATGCTCAACATATAAATTTCTTACTGTTCCTGCTAACTGCGAGATAATCACTCCATTACCACTAGTTGAAGTAATATTAGAAATTGTATGATTATTTCCATCTAATATTCCTGAAAAATTGCCTAAGTTAGGATTAATTTTATTCTGAAAGTCTAAGTCAGCAGTTAACATATAATTTTCGCTTAAACTATTCTTAATTTCTAACCATTCATCAACTGTAGACACTTCTTTAAATAGTTCTATTTGAAGTACTCTTTCTCCTTCTTCAAATTCTCTAGTATATGGTAGATTAAAACTATTTCTAGAAGTAATCGATTTAATAAAATACTGTGATACATAACGAATGGGATTACTTACTTCAATAACTAAAGTTGTTGTTCCATTATCATCCTGTTGACTAATAATTGTTGTCGTTAAATCTTTAATCGAAATATCTGTGATCTTTTCATTAGCTGGATTATGAACCGTTAATGTTACCATAGCTTTACTTCCTTGTTGATCAACATTATTTACCGAAATAATATCCACTAAATCTTCATCTTTTAACTCCGGTAACGGAATATATTCTTGTACTGGCATACTTTCATTCATGATAAGATGTGGGTAATAACCATACGAAACAAAATCATTAACATTAAACTGAGTTGTACTACTATTTAATACTCGTTCTTGAAAAGTAGTATTCCACAAAGCTGTTTTAGAAGTTTTCAAAGAATAAGATGTATTATAAATAGAATTATTAATATAAAAAGAGTTAGATACCTGCATAGTATTAATAATTCCTAAATTAGGATCTGTATTTAAATCACGATTATCTCCTCCTGCTACACTGTAAATATTTTTGACTATACTATAGTATGAAAGTCCAACTAAATTTCCCACTCGATCGTTAGAATTTAACTGTTCTAAAGGAAGAGTGTCAATATCAATTAGTGAATACACATTTTCTAATACTGAGCCAATATAAAGTGTTCCTACTACAGCTCCAACTTTTTTTTCACCGCTATCAATATTAGGATAAGAAGCAATTATTTTTTCTCCATACAAATAACCATTTCTAATTACCCCATTATTACTTCTTCTTGCAAGTAAACCAAAATCATCACCTACATGAATATTGTCTTTAGTATAAACAATAAAATTTTCAATCGTTCCGTTATTCACATTACAAAGTGGTGAAAACTGAACAACAGGAGTTTCAATAGCTGTTTCTATAGTAATTTTAATATTAGAAATTAGCCCTTTATTTTCACCAAAAATACCATTTGAATAAAGCGTTTTATTAGGATCATCCAAATAATAATGCAAATCTAAATTTAACAGTTTTCCACTAGAACCAAAAATAGGAATTGTTTCATTACGAGAGTTATTAAGTAACATACGATGCCCTTGAAAGTCTAAAGTCATATTAAAATCATCTTTGTTTAACCAAGAAAAAATCTTACTTCTTCGCAAATCTAAATCTGCTACAACTAAATAAGCACCTCGAGTATGCATTCTAAAAAAATCGTCTGAATTATGAATACTTCGAATTTCTTCGTTAGAATTAAATTCTAAAGTATCTAATGTATAGAAACGATCTCTAATTTTTATGGCTAGTTCTATTCTATATTCTTTATTTCTAGATAATTCTTTTAGTATTTCAAAATCTTCTATTTGATGATTTTCTAAATCATATTTAGTATCACTAATTTTCTGATTGTTTTCATATAGTCGAACATAAAAATCATTAGTCACTATTTCTTGTTTTGTATCAGATAAATCCATTTGAAAAGTAGCTTGATAATCCTCTTCCTCTGAATACTTTTGATATTCAGTTTGTTTATTCCCTAATTCTACTTGAAAATCTTTAATCACGATCGAAATTGGTGTATTATCGTTTGTCTGATTTTGTAAATAGAAACCGATATAACCAATATCATTCAAGGTAACTGTTTTACTAAAAGTTACCCAGTTACCCCCAGTTTCAATAGGGATATCAAAAATATAATTGGCCAATTCAAAAGAATAATCATTTACTAGCTTAACTATTCCCAATTTAGAATTATCTTGATATTTCGCTTGAAATGAAATTGTTACTTCTTGATTTCTGTATTCTGGTAAATAATAAGAATATATCCAGGCATTTCCTACAACAGTCGCTTTATAAGACATATAAATCAAATTATCATCCTCATCAATTTCTATAGAATCTTCCTCACTACTACCATACCTTCTCCACTTATCTTCATTTCCGATATCAATTAAATTTCTACTAGTAATCTGTGGAAGTAAACTATCTAAAATAACTTCGCCATGTATACCCACTTCGGTGATGATTTCTTTTTCTAATAGTACCTTACTTTCTTCATAACTAGAGTTAGTATATCCAGTATTATATTCTTCTGCGATGTAGCGAAATACATATGGAGTTCCTTTCTCTAGTTTTTCTAACGTAATTCTTTCATAATCACTATTGATTTTAAGATCTCTCATTAAAACTAAGGCTTCAGTATTTTTGTTTCTTACTTCTAAAATCACGCGATCACTTTCAATCGAAAGATCACTATCTTCAATTCGAACATCAAAATCAATAAAATCTTCCATCGTAAATTGATTAATAATCTCTACTTTAGCTTCCTTCTTCTTGGTCATGAATTCTTTTAAATTAGAAAGAGTCGTAATATCATAACGAATATCCCCTTGTTTTATCTGGGAAGTTACTTCTACTTCATAACTAGTTTTTGATTCTAAGTTCTCGATAATTATATCTTGAAAAGTTCCAGTTTTTAACTTATTAACTTCATTTGTAGTTAAAGTAATTCTACTTACTTCTTCTCCTGTTTCTTGTTTTTTCGTAATTATCGTTACTTGATCTAATAACTCTACTAATCTCTTATCGGTATTATCAATATTTAAATATAACCTGTAATTAGCAGAATCTTCACGAACACTCGCTTCTTCAAAAGTCACTCGAATAAAACCTAAAGAACTTAGTGGATTAGTACTCACTTTAGTTTCTTTTAAAAGTTCATTTTCCCTTGTTCCTCTTCCATCTTCTAAATCATAGTCGGCATAAATTTTTACGGTATAGATAATATTTGTATTTAAGTTATTACCGTTAATTTTCTTATCTTTGATTTCTCCTTCTTGAACTAGTTTACTATTTTCATCATAAATCTCATATCTAAATCTATTTAATACAATCTCATCTTTATTCTCTACTTCTACTCCTAAAGTAAATCTAGTGATATCTGTTTCTTCTACTTTCACATTAACTGTAGGTGCTTGTTTAGATGTCCTTGTATTAAAGGTATTATTTTCTACCTTCATCTCATTTCCAGCTAAGTCATAAATCGTAATCGTTCCTTGATAAGTTTGATTACTTTCTAAACTTTCTCCGGTTTCATAAGTAACTCTTTCTAAGCGTTTCATCTTAGTAATAGAACTACTAGATACTTGGAATTCTTTATCTCCTACTTTTACCGTAATCTTCTTGATTCCTTTTAAAGCTTCACTTTCTTCCTCGCTTAAAAAGCCAAATTCTTCTAGGATAATCTTTTTCGCATAAACTTCTCCGTTTTGATAGGTTAACTGAATAGAATCCAAAGTAGACATATCTTTAGTATGAATCGTCTCTTCTATAAAGGTTCTTCTAATTTGTTTATCTTCTTCATTTAAATAGTCATATGTTCCTACTATTGTAAATTCACTATCAGGAAGTAAACCCACGATTTCAATATCACCACTTCCATAATACGTCTTTCTTAAAAATAAACTTCCATTTTGATAGATTTCTATCGTTGGACTTTTCGTGATGCGATTATTTTTATCGGTAATTTCTAGATGAGCTTGTAGTGAATAAACATTGGTATTAAGCTTCGTTAGACTTACATCTGGTCTCACAAAACCTTCTTCTACTTCTTCTTCCTCACTTGGAGGAGTTACTTCTTCTTGTTCTTCATCCTCTTCTTCGATTTCTTCCTCTTCTTCCATTATTTCTTGTTTTTCCTTTATTTGGATTAAATCTAAAAAGTCTTCATAACTCGTTTGATTGTTTTCTATCTCAATAATCGTTTCCCCATCTATTCCTGTAATTTCTTGGTAGTTCCACGATTCCTCTTTAAATTCATAATATCTAATTTCTTCTTCTTGAAAATAGATAATACTATAAATGGGGATAGTTTTCTCTTCTGTTTCAGTAATCACTTTTACTGGCAGTGTATTCATGAGTAGATTTTCTTCTAAAAGAACAAAACTATATTTCTCTTCATCTACCTTTAAATAGTCAGAAGTATGATATAAGTTTCCTGATGCGATAATCGTATTCGGAAAGTTCTCTACTTGTTCATAATCTAATTGAATCAATTTACTCGTTGAAGAAAGATTTAGAATCCTACTCCCATCTTTTGAGATTAGTGGATAACTAAACGAAATCTCCTTCTTTTTATTCTCCCCTACATAAAGCTTGTTGCCTTGTTGGTAAACTTTATCCATTTCTTTTACTTGGGCAATCTCAATTTTTTCTCTATCCTCGTTATTTTCTTGATATAAGTTAGTCGTAATCTGGTTATTCGTTAACAAATAACCATCCATCTCAATAAAACCTACTTCTTTAAATCTTAAAAAGGTAATATAAAAAGCTATCACCAAACCAATTACCAAAACTCCAATTATCTTCTTCACTTTATCACATCCATTATGAAAGATTATCTAAATAGTTTAAATTCTTCATCAACAGCCTAGTATTTTCTCCATAGATAATACCATCAATACTGACATTTAACTGATATCCATCACCTAAAACAAACACATCACCAGTAATATTCTCCTCAAGAAAGGCACTATCATTCTTATAATCATAAGCCATAAGCTCTCCATTATAATTAAGAACTAGATAAGAATAAGGAGAAAGTGGTATTGTTCTACCATCTGGTAATTGAATAGTTACTTCTTCGATAAAAAAATATAAATCATTTCCATCATAAAGAAAAGCATTCTCAATTAAATAATTAAGTCCTCTATTCGTTAAATAATTATCAATACCAGTACCATCCAAAACCGTAAAATAAGGAATCTTACGCTGTTGCCCATTCGATTTAGGAAAAACTACTGACATATCTTTTGGAAATATTACCTTCTTTTCTTTCTGATAATAAAATGGATCAGAATCAAGTTCTACTACTTCATCATTCACCTTTAACTCCGTTATTTCATTTTCATTACTAATCGTTAACGAAGTATCATACATAAACTTCTGAGTACCAAAATACTGATACATAGAAGCATCTTCTACCGTATAAGTTTCAAGTTCCTTCTCTACTTGCCGTAACATAAAGATAACCCCAATGCCGATTAATAATACCGCTAAACCAATTAAAATCTTAATAAAATGCTTCTTAAAAAATAATCTTAATTTTTTTATTCCTTTTTTCATATTATTTTTCTCCTTTTTTTAATTTTCTTTGGATATATTTATTTTTCTTTAACACATAATCGACATCCTTAACCATAAAATAAGTACCATAGATAAAAGTAAAAATCAGTAATAAAACATAAATTAGTACCACATACCAAACACTTTGTACTTGAAAAATATAATCATGAAAGATCATCTTAGAAAATAAAATAAAATATAAGATAATAGAATTTAAACTATCTAATAATATATTAAAATATCGTCTATTTAAAATATTATATAAAATACCTGGAATAAGTAAAAAATAGAAATGAACATCTTCAAAAATAGAAACATAATGATTTTGAAATAAACAATAAATAAAGAATATATAACGTACTCCTAGTAAAGAAATAGAAATTGTATTTAAATTAGAAAGTCCTAAGAAAATACCATATATCTTTAGTTTTTTTCCTTTGGGATTAAATTTTTTAAATAGAAAATAGGTAATTACCAGTACTAGAAATATCGCGAGTGAAAAAGAAACGATAAAAGGAAAGAGATTCGCTATTTCATTCAGAATGTTCATAAACTAATTCCTTGATTAATAATTTAAATTCGTTGTGTTGATGAATATAATAGCCTTCAATATTTTCTTTTCTAATGGTTTCTTTCTCAGTCTCTATTTCGACACTACCTTCTACCCGTCCAATCATCGCTAAATAATCTTTCATAATCAAAAGATTATACTCTTTACTTTTAATGCGAATGATTTTTACTTGATCAATCTCTTCTAAGCCGTTACTGATCGTAAAGATCTTTACTATTAAATCGTTATTCATATTTCCCTATATAAAGGAACTTATCTTCATCGATAGAATCATAAGTACCTTGTAAAATATTTTCAACATCATGTAAGACATCTTCTATCGCTACAAATTTACCCGGTATGTTAGTATAGTTTTCAGCAACAAACATGGGTTGAGTAAAATAATTGCGAAGTTTACGGGAACGATAGAAAATATTCTTATCTTCATTAGATAATTCATCGATACCTAATACGGCAATAATTTCTTCTAATTCTTGATAACGACTTAGATAACGTAGAACTTCTTCTACTAGGTGGTAGTGTTTTTTGCCAATTTTTTCAGGGTCAATTAACTTACTTGTCGAACGAAAGACATTTACAGCTGGATATAAACCATTTTCAGCTACTTTTCTATCTAAGGTAATTTGTCCATCCATATGAGAGATAATCGTTTGAACTGCTTCATCCGTATAATCATCGGCAGGAATATAAATTGCTTGAAAAGAAGTAATGGAACCATTTTCACAGGAATTAATTCTCTCTTCTACTTTACTAACATCTGAAATCATTGTCGTTGGATAACCATTTTCAACGGGAATTCGATTTAATTCTGTAGAAATTTCTGACTGGGCTTGTACAAATCGATAAATATTATCGATAAACAACAACACATCTTGTTTTTCTTCATCGCGAAGATATTCCGCTACCGTAAGACCACTATAAACTGTCTTTGA
Organism: uncultured bacterium; assembly: GCA_949296705.1. Lineage (GTDB taxonomy): Bacteria > Bacillota_I > Bacilli_A > RF39 > UBA660 > Alloscybalousia. The sequence continues at coordinate 19,522 of CASFOW010000024.1, read as the reverse complement.
ACGGGCAACTGGATTTTCTCCCATTTGACCAAATACCATGGAGATTTTATCTAATAGATGAGAGGCTTTCATTTCATCATAAAGTTCTTTTCCCTCACGAGATCTTTCTCCAATTCCTACAAAGACCGCATTACTAGATAAACTCTGGTAAACATTGTGAATTAATTCTTTAATCAATACCGTCTTACCAACACCAGCTCCACCAAGTAATCCCATTTTAAAGCCCTTCGCAATTGGTGAAAAGAAATCGATTACTTTAATTCCTGTCCACATAATATCTGAATTTACATTAATAGAAGATAAAGAAAGATTATCATGATAAACATTACGTTTACGAACAGTAGTAAAAGCCTGATTATCTAATAACTCCCCATAAGAATTAAATACTCTACCTAAAGCTTGAAGTGAATACTCCATCTCAATTCCCTTATCTTCTAAATAAACCGGAAGCCCTTTCTTTAAACCAATCACACTATAAAAAGGAATTGTCGTTGCGACCAAGTTTTCTATTTCAACAACCTCTAATTTTAACAATTTACCCTTGTATTCGATTCTTAAAATATCGCCGATTTTTACTTTATTTTCTACTTCCAAATATACCCGAACATTAATATCTGAAATAGCTAAAACCTTACCGATTTCCATCTTTTTCACCACCTTTTCTATAGTTACTAATCTGTTTCTTAAAAGCCTGATACTTTCTTTCTTTTCTTATCTTTTTTTCCTTTTCTTCTTCAATTTCTTCAATCTTAGATAATGATTCTCTTGTTGTTTTTTCTCTCATCACATTTTCACTAGCCCAACTATTTGCTTCTAATATCTTTAATTGATAACAAAGATAAATCAAAATTAACTCGGTTAATACCTGATTGACATCAGTCTCAATCACATAATCAACATCGGTATCTACTTCTTCCTTTTTATTATCGGTAGGAAATATTTTCTTTACCTCTAAGCGAATGTCATTTACATTATAGTAATGATTATAAATAACATTTAACTCCTTTAATTTTTTCGTTTTAATCAAAGGATAAATAATTTCTTCAATCGGTGTAAAATCCTGGTAAAAATCTTCTTTACTAATATTTAAAATAACCTCTTTACTATCTGAAAATATCTTTTTACCAATCATCACTTTTTGAACATTGACATTCTCCTCTGCTTGATGTCTAACTAAACTATTAAAGTTACCACAAAACCCTAAATCATTACCTAAGTAAAAATTTAAAACGACTCCGTTATCTGCTTCATCTAATATTTTTAAATCGATATTGAGATTACGATTATATAATATCTGAGAAATCATCGTAGTTAATTCCTTTTCTACGATAAAATATTTCTCGGCTTTTCGCTTAGCCTTATCCACTCGTAACAAAGAATGGAAATTCATAATTTTTACAATATTCTCTACATTAGCCATTCTTTTTATCCTCTAAAAAAGCAAACTTTTTACTAATTTCACTTTCACTACAAGGAGAATATTTTGGTTGAATCAACTGATCAAGTATTTTCTTTCCTTCAAAGATTTTCTCCTGTAGTTCTTTACTCATTTCATCGATATTCGCTAATTCGTAAATCTCTCTAGTTTCTAGATAACTAAGTAGTTTTCTTCTAACAGACGCACCTAATTTCTTCATATCCTGGGTCTGTACTGATCCACCTAAACGGGAAACGGAAAGACCATAATCGATAGCTGGTTTCTCGCCTTTTTGAAAATTTTTAGAAGATAACACAATTTGCCCATCTGTAATAGAAATAATATTGGTAGAAATATAATCGGTAATATCACCACCCTTAGTTTCAACAACTGGTAAAATAGTAATACTAGCGCCATTTTTATACTGACAACCTTTTTCTAATAACCTAGAATGTAAATAAAAGATATCTGATGGATAAGCATCTCTTCCGGGACTTTTTCCAGAAATTAAACTAATCTCACGATAAGCATCAGCATGACGTTTTAAATCATCTAAAACAACTAAGACATCATACCCTTTTTTCATATACTTTTCCGCAATCGATAAAGCATAATAAGGAGTTAATACTAAGACTGGTGGCATTTCATCATTAAACGCAGTAATGATAATCGTATAACTCATGGCGTTTTTCTTCAATAAATCATAATAGATTTCTTTGACTTCTTTTTTGGTCTTACCAATCGCACAATAGATACAAATGACATTTTTTCCTCTCTGATTAACAATCGTATCTAAACAAATCTGACTTTTCCCCGTTTTCTTATCTCCGATAATCAACTGTCTTTGTCCTCTACCAATCGGATAAATCAAATCAATACCAGTAATTCCCGTTTGAAGAGGTCTTTTAACCGCTGTACGATCCATAATCGGAATAGGTTCTTCTTCGATTCTTAGCTTCTCTTGATTTTGAAATTTCTTACCAATCAACTGATCAATACCAAAAATATTAATCATTCTCCCTAAGGCATCTTCCGAAAACTCACCCATGTATTCTTCGTTCGTTTGATAAGCCAAATCTCCAATCGTTAATTCCTCATCCTTATGTAAAATAGCGACAAAAACCCGATTGGTTTCAATCTTTGTCACATATCCTAACGCTTTATTCGCTAAATTGATCTTCTCGTAGAAAAAGACATCGTCTAAGCCAACCACTTCGACAATAAACTCTTTCATATTTGTAATTTTTCCAACCCCAAAACGATTATTATTACTTTCGATTTTTTGCATCTGATCGTTAACAATCTTCGTTAATTCATCCGGCCTATCCGCCATAGTACCACTCCTTACGTAAGACTATAATCATATAACTTATCTTGATAGCGAATACGAATACCTTTATATATCTTATCGTTATATACAGTCTTAATTCTCGTATCCCACTGATCATAATTCAAATCTTTATCCCCTACTTCAATATAAATAACAGGATCACTTTTTCTAATTTCTACTTCCAAGTATTCCAAAAAATCATTGATCGTAAAACGACTAGCTAAAGGATATTGATTTATCCTTTTCAAAGAAGCCGGAGATAATTTTTTTATGATATCGAATAATAACTGCTTATCTGCAGAAATTTTCCGATAAACTTCGTATTGACCAAGATACTTTTTAAGGGCTAAGAGTTCTTGATGAATCTCTTCATTTTCTCTAAGTTGATTTTCTTGTAAAAATAATTTAACAATCCTATCACTATCTAAGTCAAACTCTTCATCAATTATTTTCATTTTCTGAAGTAACCCTTCTACTTGATATTCTGGTAATTTATCAGAAACACAAACAACAGAAGCCTCTTTATCATTATCCCCTTCTTCTTCCAACCTTATTCTTTCCTTATTCTTCTCTAATTCAATTAATCTTTTTTCTCGTTCTTCGACTAAGTCATCATAATCTTGAAGCTTTAAAGCAAAATACTCTTTGGATTGATGGTTAATCTCTTGAACAATTTTTTTTAATAGAAGAAACATAACTAATGTTAATACGAATAATACGATAATAACGCCAGCAATTACTTCTATCATATTTTTTACCCTATTCCTACAAAGTTAAAGGATTAAAGAATAGTAAGAAAAATACAAAGGCAAATAAGAATAATAGGAATACAGTAGTTACAATTAAAATCGTAATTACTGAATGAACGACATCTGCTTTAGTTTCAGGATTCCTTCCTACTGCTTCAGCTACTTTAGAAGCCATAATACCAATGCCAATTCCCAGTCCTAAAAAAGCAAGTCCTAACATCCAGCCAATCGCATTCATAGTAGCAGATAAAATACTTTCCATAAATTTCACTCCTTATTGATTGATATATTTACTAGTGATAGGAAAATTGTTGACAAGTTGTCCATTATATACAAAATCCTCCACTCTAATTTCTATGAAATAACCAAGATTTTGATTATCAAAACTTCCTGTATAAACACCATTTGTGATCTTAGAAGCATCAATTATCTGTTCAGCTAATACTTGATTATCTGAATATAGGCGAATCGTACCACTTTCTAATTGATAAAGAGGATCAACTTTTAGTGAATAATATAATTTACTAGAAGTAATTTTCGTAAAAGCAAGTTGATAATTCGGTTTACTCGTTTTAATTTTCACCACATCATCAGTTACTTCTGTTTCTGCCTCATCAACCGACTTCGCTAACTGATAACCAAACGTTATCGTATATTCTGTATTAGGAACAAGATCGCGAATAGTATAAGAAGTATTTTCCTTATTTAAGTAAATCTTCTTTTCATCCATTCCTTCATTTTGGAAGATGAGAAAAATCGCATTATATTCATTATTTGGATCAAAAACTTGATAATCAACCGTTAAACTATTTACACTAGCTGTAACCGATTTCAAAGAAACCCACCGTGTTAAATCTAAATGAATCTCTTCTTCATCGTCTTCTTGTTGTTGCTCGTTATAATCATTAATATTTCCCGTTAAATTGTTAAAGCTATTCACAAGTTGTTCAAAATAATCATCATAATAACTATTATCAGGTGTTGTATCTTCCTCTTCTTCCTCGACAACTGGATCTTGGTATTCATTACTACTACCAATAATATTCTTTAAATCAATTTCCCGATCAGTTAAAATCAATTTCTCATGAACAACATCAAAGTCATATAAACTACCCTTAATCACCATCGGGTTAATCGTCTTTTCATACATTTCATGATTAGCGAGGGTCGCATTTCCTTGCTTATCTAACTCGATAATCAAATATTCATCGGTATTTAAGCCATTAGTAGAAGTAAAACTACTATCGATCCATAAATATTTACGATCAGAAATCTTATAAAACTGTGGCACATTCGCTTTCACTACTTCCGTCATTTTTGTTAATTTGGTAACTTCACCGGTGGTAGAAACTTGATAGAAAGTACCATATAAATACATCTTATAATCACCATCATGATAAACTACGGTACTTGAACCAATCTTATACTTCTGACTAATTCCACCCGTTAACATCGTTAGATAAAAGGCATTATCGAAACTTTTCTTTAAGATGGCATCATCTTCAACTTCAATATAATGAAAATCATCATCATATAAGAAACTACCCTTTTGTAAAGTATAAGTAGAAGTATCTAGATTTAAGACATAGCGAATGCCAAAGAAGAAGATCAATAAAATGACAAAAACCAATATGGCAAGTAATACAAATAAACGAATGTTTTTGATTCCTAATTTACGCATCTGATCTTCTCCTTTCTAATCGACAAAGTTATATTGAATAGACTCTTCGGCAATCACTCGATCATCAGTTAAAAACTGTAACTGAATATAATACACACCTGGTTCAGTAATCGAATCTGGTAAAGTATAAGTATAATAAGTAACGCCACTAGCTGTACTCAAAATAGGAACAAACGCTGCTTGATTATCAATTGCGTATCCATTATTACTATAGATAGAATAACGAATCTGATTAATCGAAGTTAAACGATAACTATCATAGAAAGCTAAATTTACTTTCGTTTGATCAGTTAAATTCGTAACAGCATAAATCTTACCAACATCCACACCCGCATCATTTAATGATGAAGAAACATAAGTTTTTTCTTCTTCGACCAAAGTATCAGCATCGTTAACGACATTCATCGTATATAAGATTTTTAACGTATACTGCTTATCTGGTTCGACTTGATTAATTGTAAATTTCTGATTGTATTGATCCGTATGATATTCCTTACCTTTATATTCATCAGGCGTAATATCATTACCTTCTTGGTCTAAAATTTGAACTCGATAGTTATCATTATAAATAACCTTTTGATAATCGTAGACACTTACTCTAAACGTTAAACTTAAACCATCAGAATTATCTCTTGCGGAACTAATACCGATGTATGGTTGTCTTAACTGATTGAATGTATAATAATAACTACTAGCCGGTTGTAACTCAATCTCGTAACTTTCATCGTTATTATCGATCATCGTAAATGCCCGAATAACAACCGCATAACGTTGTTCCGTAGTAACACCACTACCTGGAGAAATTTTGATATATTTAGTCATCTCACGACTAAATACATAATCTGGATCAATAGCTAAATCTACCTTAGTTAATTCTTCTTCTCCAGCTTCATTTTGACCAACTTTATAAACTTCGTAAATCAAACGATCAAAACCAGTTATTTCTTGTAGTTGATAAGTAACCTTTAAGTATTTTTCATCATAACTATCCGCTGTGTATTCAATTTGAATATTTGATGCACCAACACTACCTAACGTTCTAAAATAATAGTTACGATTATTATTTTGATAATCGACATCATATAACTGAGTACGTTCATAAGTGCCACCGTTATCGACATCGGCAAATACCCGGATAAAATAATTCGTCTTAGGGATTAAATCTTCAATCCGAATAGAATGATCTAAGTCACTAATCGATACTTCCAAAGTCTGAATTAAATTACTCTCTAATCCAGATTCATCAGTTTGATAGACCTCAATATAAATCTTATTATCTAATATTTGACTACCACTATCTCCATAAAGATCAATATTAACATCAGCATAAACTAACGCTGCCGCAATATTCGTATTCCCATTCTTATCCATAATACTAATACCAGGAATAATCATATTAAATTCAAAATTCTCACTACCATCACTAGTGGCTTTTACTTGACCTAATTGTTTAGGGAATAAATATTCATAATTATAACTGTAACCACCCTCATCAGAAATCAAATCAACATCGACATTTTGTTGTTTATTTAAATCTGTTAAAGTTAGTGTATTTTGTTTACCTTGATTCAATTTAAATTGAAATAAAGATCCATTTGCTTGAACATTAGTCCGTAAATTTAATCTACTATCTAAAGAATAATAACTACCATCATAGACACTATTTTCAATCATTTGTAACGCGAACTTATCGGTTTGACTAGAATCGTTTGAATCATAAACTGTATCGTATCCTAATACACCATTATCATAATACAAATATAGTTCCGTCGTTACTTCTTGATTAATCAATTCTTCAAGATCCGCTAAATCGACAACGATTACGCCACTATCGATTACTAAATTATCTAAAGTTACGGTTTTATCACCAGTAAAAATTAATTTAGCACCCGCTACTCGATCATAAAAGAGAGTATTATCCGCATAATCGAGAAGAGTAATAATCAATCGGTTAGTTTCTAAAGTAACATTATAAGTACTAGTACTAGCTTTATACGGTAATTCAAACTTTTGATAAACGAGAGTTCGCTCTGTGATTTGATCATCGGCTTTAATCTTAGCTTCTTGAACATATAAAGTTAAATTACCAGCTCTAGTTAGTGGAAACTCTAATTTAGAGAAAGTATCAGAAGGAGTAATAGGTAAATTACCAAGTTCACTACTATCTATCCTATAATGCATCACATCATCTACTAATACATGATCGATATCACTATAACGATATGACCAAACCAATTTAGAGTTCTTATAAGTTGAAGGATATGTATAAAAGTATGCTGATTGTTTTTCAGGCGCTACTTCACTAGAACGCAATACTACTCCGGTTTCTGCCTTCGGATAAACTGTTTCTGTCGTACCGTCAAAGTTTAGATCTAGATAGGCTTTATAAGTAAAGTAATAACGATTTCCACGACGTAATGTATCATCTTGTTCATCATATGGTGTACCATCTTCTAAATAGAATTCAACATACCCAATACTACCATCTGATGGGATGTCGTAACTAATCGTATCGATTACTTTCCCTGTTACACTATCGATTATTTGATATTCGATTCGTTTTGCGTATTTTTTAGAATTATCATAACCAGCTCGAATACGATAACCAATAATCGTTTCTGGATCTAATTCCTCACGATAACGTGCAGGATCACTATTATTACGAATAACATTAACTTCAATCGCATTATTGACATCCGTTGGTAAATCTGGAATATAACCATTAGTCTTAACGGTAATCACATTGTTCTTAATTGGAATATCATTTTGATAAGTAGTATAGTCATAAGCATTAGTAACTTCAATCGTATAATATTCAGAAGTCATATCCTGATTCTTTAAACCAAAGAAACTAGGATCTAATAAGAAAGACTGATCATAATACTCTTCCTTTAACTCACTTTCGTAATCATTGAGATTATGATCGACTTTACGAACAGATTTTACTAAATTACCATTCGTAGAAGTACCAGAATAAAGATTAAACATCAATCCTTCAAGCGTATTTGCTTCTAGGGTATTATCGACTCCGTCTTCTGCACCTAATCGTGAAGTAACAGAAAAGGCACGATCAATATCACTACTATCAACAGAGTAATCTAATAGGAAAGGCTTAGTTGGCTCCGTCTGAATAACGACACTACCAATATAACAGTTGTCAATTACTTCATTACCATCTTGTAAATTGACAGTCGCATAAACAGAAATCGTATAACTTTCATTAGCCCGTAAATTATTGACAGAGAATGGAATATTATAACTACCACTCGTCGTATAAGAATTAGAATTACCAACCGAATCAGTATAGGTAATCGTCATTACACTATTATCATCTAAACTAATTGTATTTCCATTATCCGTAATGATAATATTTCCAACAATTCGCTCAAAAGTGACTTCCTTACTTTCAAAACGAATAGAAGGAAACTCGACACCATCCAGTTGCATAACATTACTAAATTCTGTTTCATATTCATATTCTTTTTCGTTATCATTAAATGTTGCGATCATCTTAAATACATAAGGAACACCACGTAAAATCGTCACATTATCTACTTGTAAATCAACTGATGATTTATTATTCTTTTCAATCACTTCTACACTAGCAGGATTATCGGCCAAACTTCTTGCATCATAGATTTCATATCGATAAGATACAATTCCATTATCGCTATCACTAATATTATTCACTTTTAATGAAAAGAGAGAATCCTTCTTATTTACGGTAAAACTCGTTTTACCTAAGAATGGTTTTTGTTTTAGAGTTTTATAGGTATTTTCAATCGTAAAATTATCACTGATAATAGAATTGTCATATAAGAAATTATAAACGCGTACTTGATACTCAGTATTTGAAGTCAAATCATCAAAAGTAACTTCTTGACGTTTATTTTCTAAAGCTTCTAACGAAACTTCTTGGGTTTCAATTTCTTCGCCATTAGCATTCATTAACATAACTTCCGCACTCTTTACTCTTGAAGAGTCATCGACTTCTAAGTAGAAAGAAAGTACATCTGTTGTAAAATAATTCTTAACAAGCTCAATGCCAAGGGACTCAGTCACAAAAGTTTTTTGAATAAAATCACGGTTATATTGTTTACCATTCTTAGTATAATCAGAATTAACTACTAAAATATAATTAGTATTTGGCATTAAATTTTCTACTTCAATATGGAAATTACTTAATCCACTACCCTCTCTTGTCTGATAAACTACCTTATTATTAGAGGTTTGAATAATCTTAACCAATAAATCACCAGTAAGTAAACCATCTTGATCTTCATACTCGATCGTCGCATCCACCTTATTAGAAGATACCGTCATATCGATAACCGAAAATAGTGGATCACTTACTTTTTCCTCTTCATCTACTTCTTCTTCATTATCCCCTTGATTACCATTTAAAGAACCATCCGTCAAACCTTCTAATGGATTACTACTCTCCGTAGGTGTTGGTTCTAACTCTTCATTCTCTTCCTCATCAGGAGTAATTTCAATATTATCATCAGAATCAATCGTTATTTGAGTTAAATTTAGTTTTTTCTCAGACCCTAAGAAGATATTCTTATCCGCTAAATTTATTTTTACGCCATTTTCTAGTTCGATATAAATATCCGATGCGATACTTTGAAAACTAGCTTCTTGATTCTCTAACCGAATAATATTGCCATCTAAAAAGGCAAATTCCAAATAACTATTTTCAATTATCTTGGTTTCTCCGTCGATAACTAAATGAATTTTAGGCGCAACAATCATATACTTATTCTCTGAAATTTTCATTAAAAAATTACTAAAAGATAATACTTTATCTAAGTTTCTAATTTGATAACGACCATTATCTTGATAAGCTAATTTACTACCTTCGTAAAAACTATAATAACGAATCACCTCAGTATTTAAATTATCTAAATCTAAAATAGCGGTCTTACTTAACGTAGAAATTCCATTATCTAGATAATGAACAAAAGAGGTTTTTACCACTTCTACTTCTTCCTGATCCGTATTTTGAAATAGATAATGTTCTTCATAATTTTCTCTATACTTTGTTCCTGAGGAAAAATAATACTTTGTACTACTTTCTGTACCATTTCTTTCTACCCGAGCCAAAATATAACCATCACCAGAAAACTCTTTATACTTAGATTCATTAACCCGAAAACCATACCAAAACAATAACCCAAGCATAGCTAAAACAGAAACGATAATAAAAATTACCTTTTTCATTTCATCACTCCTAGATATCTCTATGTTTATTTTGGATAATTACCTATAGTTTTTATGCGTATCTTTGAAAAAATAGGCCGTTTTATCGATAAAAGCAACAAAAATGGCACCCGTTCTATCCAAATTAGAACAAGCACCATCCTTCACTTATTTTATTCCATAACGCCTATATTTTTAAACTCACTCGATTATCCGTTTACTGCTTATCCTATTTTCATATTTTCATAAACATTATAGCGCAAAAATAGGGGTAATGCAAGTATCTTATTTTAGAAATCAAACTATTATACAATAAACGATAATGGAGGTGGAATGATGATCAAAATCAACATTGAAGAGCTCTTACGTCAACAAGGAAAAAGTAAATATTGGCTTAGGACACAAATGAATTTAACATCTAGAAATTTAAATCGTATTATTCATAATCAAACCACATCTATTTCTTTTAAATATATAGAAGATTTCTGTAAGTTTTTAAATTGTACGCCAGGAGAATTAATTCTCATCCAACCAACTGAAGAGATTAAAGAAACCAAAAAAGGATAAAATCCATCCGTAAAGTTAAAATACTAACTGCCCAACAACAATATCTTTTAAACTATCCCAAAACATAGATAAGAAGTTTTTCTTTTTAACCTCTTGATTAACCGTTAAATCATAACTACCAACTAGTTGTTCTTGATCAAAAAGTTCAAGTTTACCAACAACACTTCCCTTTTTTATAGGAAGTTTAACCGAAGATAAAACTATTTTCTCTTGATATTCTTTCGCTTGTTCACTTTTTTTCCGTAAAATACTAATTTCTTCTTTCACTACGACATCAACTTTATCGATATTTCCTTGTTCGATTTCTAACTCATCTACCACTTGATCTTTTGTCTTGATAATATCTACTTGATAAGTATTAAACCCATAATCAAGAAGTGCCGTCGTTTCTGAATTTCTCGTCTTACTAACCTCTTCCCCCAAAACAATAGCGATTAATCGCATACCATCTCGTTTAGCAGTAACGGCCATACAATACATTGCCGCATCAGTAAAGCCGGTTTTCAAGCCATCCGCCCCCTGATAAGTACGAATTAATTTATTCGTATTGACTAACCAAAATTTATTAGCTGTATCTTCCCGTAAATAATCTTCATAAAGAGAAGAAAATTCTAAAATCTTTTCGTGAGTTAATAATTCTTGGGCAATCAAAGCTAGATCACGAGCAGTAGAATAATGATTTTCTTCATCTAAGCCGGTAGGATTAACAAAATTAGTATTTTTTAAGCCTAATTCATTTGCTTTTGCCATCATCATTTTAACAAACTCATCTTCGCTTCCCGCAACCCTTTCAGCAAGAGCAACTACCGCATCGTTCGCACTCGCCATACTGACTCCCTTAAACAAATCCTCAACACTCATCTCTTCACCGGGCTGTAAATAAATCTGCGTACCACCATAGCCTGCCGCATTAGCACTCACTTTTACCATCTCATCCCAAGTTAGCTTTCCAGCTTCGATCTGTTCCAAAATAATAATTTGAGACATCATCTTAGTAAGAGAAGCAATCGCCACTTTCTCATCCGCATTTTTTTCAAACAATACCTTACCCGTTGTATTCTCAATCAAAATCGCACTTCTACTATTGGCTGCTAACGATGTATCTGTTAGCTCTTCCGCATAAACACTAAGCGGAAATAAAGATAATCCAATAAATAACCATATGAATAACTTTTTCATGAAACACACCACCTAGTAAAAGATATGAGAAAAATAAAAGAACTTGCTTTTAAAATTACATACTTTAAAAAAAAATCCATACAGTTTAATAGGTGAAGTAAGATGAAAAGAAAAAAAATACTTTTTCTCCTAGCTATTTTACTACTAATAACTAGCTGTCATCAAAATAGAGAAAGCCTAAACCAAAATCCATTTAGCGAAATATCTTATTATCAAGAACAAAAACAAGAACGCTACATTCGTTATCAACAACAACATAATAATCTTAGTATCGAAGAAATAGTTACAGAAGTCAATATAGGACTAGACCAAGATCCTTATACGAATACCGAAGAAACCCCTTATCTCAATACAACATATCTACTAGTCAATAAATATCGCTATCTACCAGCTGATTATATTCCAAAAAATTTAGAAAGAATCAACCCCAAATATACAAATGGCAACAAACAATTAGTCCAAGAAGCTAAACTAGCTTTTGAACAAATGGCTAGCAAAGCTGAAAATAATGGTTATACAATCCGCGCAGTCTCTGCTTATCGTTCCTATTCCTATCAACAAGCGCTCTATCAAAATTATGTTCTTCAAGATGGCAAAAAAAATGCCGATACTTACTCCGCTCGTCCTGGTTACTCAGAACATCAAACCGGATTAGTAGTCGACATTGATAACGGTAAACAAGATTTCAATCATTTTGCAGAAACCGAAGAATTCAAATGGATGCAAGAAAACGCCAAATATTATGGTTTTATTCTCAGATACCCCAAAGGAAAAGAGTATTGGACTAGCTACAGTTATGAAGCATGGCACTATCGTTATGTAGGAAAAAAAATCGCCCAAGAGATATCAAATCAAGACATCACCTTAGACGAATATTACGTAAAATATTTAGAAAACAATTAAACGATTTCTTCTGATACTACAGGATTTGCTTTTTCTTCATCTTCTTGAAAAGTATAATAACTCGTTAAATCCTCTTGAATAAAAGAATCCCCATCGCGTAAATAAAGGGTACATAAAACATCTCCTACTTTGACATCATCACCGATTTTCTTTTTCAACACGATACCAACTTTAGGATCAATAGAATCTTCCTTAGTTTTTCTTCCCCCACCCAAATCAAGGGAAAGTTTTCCAAACCGATATGCATCCATATCAATAACATGACCACTCTTAGTAGAAAGAATATCTTGCGTATTAGCACTTACTCTAAGACCACTAATATCCCCACCTTGAGCTTTTATTAACTCCATAAACTTTTTATATGCTTTACCAGATGTTAAACTATCTTCTACCCGAACAGTAGCATCTTGAATAGAAATACCTAAACCTAATTGGACCATCTTGGTAGCAAGGGCTTTCGATAAAGCCACTAAATAATTATTCTCTTCATTCGATAAAATCCGCATCACTTCCAAAATCTCTAACGCATTTCCAATTGAAGTCCCAAGCGGAATATCCATATAAGTAATCATCGTATCCACATCTTTTTGATAATAATGACCAATTTTTTTCATTAATCTAGATATTTCAATCGCTTCTTCTTGGGTTTTTAATAATGCACCTTTACCAACCTTGATATCTAAAACAATCTTATCCGCACCAGATGCGATTTTTTTACTCATAATACTAGAAGCAATTAAAGGAATTGACTCAACAGTACCAGTCACATCACGAAGGGCGTAAACTTTCTTATCTAATGGTGCAAGATGAGCTGTCTGACTAATAATCGCTACTCCGATCGTATTTAATTGGTGAATAAATTCTTCCTTACTCAAATCAACTCGAAATCCTGGAATACTTTCTAATTTATCAATTGTACCACCAGTATGGCCTAATCCTCGACCACTCATTTTCGGCACTTTTAATCCGAGGGAAGCAACAATGGAAGCAACAATCAAAGTTGTTTTATCTCCAACCCCACCAGTAGAATGCTTATCGACAGTTATCCCATCTACTCCACTCAAATCTAAAACTTCGCCACTACGAATAAAAATATCTGTTAAATCAAGTGTCTCTTGATCAGTCATTCCTCTAAGACAAATAGCCATTAATAAACTACTCATCTGATAATCCGGAATACTTCCTTGAAAATATCCTTGGAAAGCTTCTTCCAATTCCTCTCGTGATAGTACTTTCCCTAATCTCTTCTTATTGATCGTATCGATCATACTCATACTATATCACCTCTATTTTATATAACCATTATATCGAAAACCAACCCATTTGTACAGAATGTTAAATTTTCTTTTTTAAGTAAACAGGAAGATCAAGTGTAAAGGCATACCCTTCTACTTCACTTTGATCCATACTATAGGCTGTCGTTTTAGTAAGGAAAGCATCAACATCTCTCTTTCCACTCATTCCAGCTAACTCTTCCTTTAATTCCTCTAATTTTTCTAACGGACAACTAGCTAAACGAAAACCATCTCCATAGCACTTCATATTTTCTTCATCCGCTAAAATATATCCATCTTCGATCAATTTCTTCACAAATGCTTGTTCTTTCTCACTAGTCAAAAAATATCCAGGATCCGGTTTAGTATACTCTAAAGTTCCATCATCATAATGATAATACATTCCTTCATGAGAGCGACTAGCTGAAAAAAACTGTTTGTAACTCGCATCAACTAAAAACCAAGTATCCACTCCTAGATGAGTACTTTCATCTTCTGCCGGAAAACAAACACAACCAAACGCATGATGATTAGAAATCGTAGTAAATGATGTTTGAAAACACTCCTCCGCTAAATTCTTCGTTACGGGTAGCCCAACTCGCTCAAATGGCAATAAAGATACAATTTGAACGAGTTCACATAATCCATTTAAGGAATTCTGTTTAACATCAATACCAAGTTGACGAATGCCCTGCCAAGTATTAGTTAATGACCAATCAAGTAAAGTCTTTACCTTATCAAAAGAAATTCCCCTATTGATTCCCATTTGCCTAGCCACTAATACTTGTTTTAACTCAGTAGAAATTGTTTTAACTAAATCAATATCTATATCCTTTAGTTGAATATTATTATCTGTAATGAGAAAATTTTCACTAAGTAAAGTAAGCATTTCCGCACGAGTAGAAGTAACTACCTTAGAATAAATTGTTTTATAATATTCCGTCCATAATCTAGCAAGTTTTCTCCCATTATCACTAGAATAATGATTAGACATTATAATATGCTCGATTTTATCTAAAATTTCACTTCTTTCCACAGTATCCTCCTCAACTAGCTATATTATAGCATGAGAAAAAGAAAAAAACATACAAGTTTATGCTTATATGTTTAACGCATTTTCATTTCAATTAAATCAATTGTTCTTTTAGGGTCATCCAATAATTTTTCATAAAGGCGAATATGTTTTCGTAATTCTTTGATTAAAGTGATTTCATCTTTGGCAATATTAATACCATATGTAGCATCATCACTTGCTACTAAATAACAATCAACACCTAGAAAATAGGTAAGTTCGACATTTAATGCATTAGCTAGATCAATTAATGTATCTAAAGTTGGTGTTCTTGTTCCATTTTCATAGCAACAAATACTTGTTTTAGTTAATCCAACCATACTAGCTAACTGCTCTTGTGTCAAATGATTCTTAAGTCTTGCTTCTTTCAATCTACGATCAAACAATAACATGTTGCCCACCCCATATCATCATATAGGAACATTATAGGGAAATCGTGTCGTAAATTGATGTAAGTTAACTAAAAAGAAACTAGGAAGTGGCATCCTTAGATTTAGAAGATAAGAAAGTCACTTTTTCCGCAATCACATCTAATTGTGTTCGATTCCCTTCTGGTTTTTCGACAACCCGACTTTGAATTCTTCCTTTAACTCCAACAATATCTCCCTTACCACAATATTCAACCGTCGAAGTAGCGACACTATCCCAAAGCGTACAATCGATAAAATCGGTCTCGTATTCTCCCGCTAAATTCTTAAAACTCCGAGGAACGGCCAAGGTAATAAAGGAAAGCTTCTTCCCATTTTCTAATTCCCTTAACTCCGGTTTTTTTACTAACCGTCCAACTAAAACTATTTGATTAAGCATCTACCTATCCCTCCTTTCCAAAGTAAGCATAAACGAAAGAAACTAAAATGACAAACGAAGCAAAATAGAAAACAAAACCTAACCAAAGAAGAAAAAAGCAAAATAAAAAGCCTAATTTTGAAAATTAACCTTCCAAAAAAGAAAAAATAATAAGTTTACCCTATTAATAAATTTTTTCATTCTCTATAAAATTCTACATTTTTTGTAATACTTTACGCAAGGATTCGAACGGTAAATAAGCACACCGCTTCCGATTAGGTTGCTTACCGATATCTTCATAGACAATAAGTTCACCCAACTTAGTAGCATCATATTCTTTACCAGATAGCATTTTCTCATAATTATCTAAAATCTCTAAAACTTCCGGTTTTGTTTTTCCGATAAACGTCTTAATCATCAAACTAGCTGCGCTCGTACTAACCGCACAAGCTTCGCCATCAAAACGAATATCAGAAATAATTCCATCCTTAAGTTGATATTGAATATCTAAATTATCGATACAACTTTCATTATTCGTATTAAATAACAAATAATCATCCGCTTGAACTAACCCACGATGATAAGGATTTTGATAATTCTCTAACATAATATTTCTACGAGTTAAACTGTCCATAAATAACACCCTTTTCTACAACACAATTCTAAAAATATCTTTACTCTGCCTCAAGACTCGAATCACACTATCGATCTCTTCCTTAGTATTATAAAAGTAAAGACTCGCTCGGCAAGTATTCTTTACCTGTAAATCCTCTTTTAAAATCTTCGCACAGTGATTTCCAGCACGAACACAAATATGATAATGATTCAAATAGATAGCAGTATCTTGACTAAAAACATCATCAATATTAAAAGCAACAGTACTACCACCCACCTCTTTATTATATACTATAACATTATCAATCGTCTCTAATTGAGAGATAAAATATTTTTTTAATGAACACTCATACTGATAGATATTTTCCATACCAATCTTCATTAAATAATCAAGCGCAGCGCCAAAACCAATTACTCCCGCAATATTAGGCGTACCTGCTTCTAATCTAGAAGGTAAACTTTTATATTCCCAAGAGCCTTCACTACTAAATGTCGCATTCATGCCACCACCAACAATTGTAGGGTGTAATTCTTCTAATAACTCTTCTTTTCCATAGAGAACGCCAACTCCCGTTGGACCTAACATTTTATGGGCAGAAAAAGCCAAGAAATCAAGATGAAGATCTTCTACATCAACAGGACGATGAGGAACACTCTGTGCACCATCAACGACAAAATAAATTCCCTTTTCTTGACATAAACAACCAATTTCTCGAATAGGCCGCTCATCCCCTAAAACATTAGTCACATGGGCAAGAGAAATAACTTTTGTCTTATCCGTAATACTTTCTAAAACATTTTTTAATACAACTTGATGATTCTCTAACGGTATATATTTAACTACAACACCAACATCTTTTTCTAATTCCAGCCAAGGTAAAATATTAGAAGCATGTTCTGCCTTGGTTAATAATACTTCATCCCCCTTTTTTAAATGCGTTTTCATAAAACCAAAAACAATCCGATTTAAAGAATCCGTAGTTCCTGAAGTAAAAATAATTTCTTTACTACTCTTAGCATGAATAAAATCCCGAACTTTATCTCTTACACCCTCATATAACATATCTACTTTTAAACTATTATCGTAATCTCCGCGATGAGCATTCGCTGTATATTTTGTATAATAATCAACCGTCGCATCGACAACACATTTAGGCTTTAATGTAGTTGCCCCATTATCTAAATAAATAATCCCCGTATTTAAAATTTCAAAATCCTCTCGATGCATAATATCCTCCTTTATCCTTCTTAACTTTATCTATAATATCTTATGACAATAATCATAAATCACCCACATCATTTATCCCAAAAATTTATTTCTACTTAATATTATACTAAAAATTAGACTAACAGAAAAGAAAATGTATAATTCTTCCTTACCTACACAAGCTATAAAACGAGGAGGAAAAAAATGAATCAAGTACCACAAATGATTTCCACTAAAGATTTAGCTTATCTAGAAGATATTTTCGAGTGGAATCTTACAGCTTCTAAGAAAGCCTATCACTACTATGAACTAGCAACCGATGGACAATTAAAAATCGCATTTGAACAAGTTTATCAAATGCATAAAACGATCTGTAATACCATTTTAACGATTTTAAAAGAAGGTGAATCACTATGAATAATCAAAAAGTACAAAATCCAAAAACAGAAACCCCAAAAACAATCGAATTAAATGATAAGGATATGATTACTGATTTACTAGCGACTGAAAAAAATATGAATGTTAACTTTGCGATTGCCTTAAACGAAGCTAGTAATGAAATCTTATGTCAAAAACTAATGGAATGTGCAAATCAAATTCGAAATGCTCAAAGAAGTCTTTACGAATTATCGTTTGCGAAAGGATGGTACACCCTAGAAAAGAAAGAAACACAAAAAATTACAGAAGCTTATACCGAGCATCAAACTTGTATAACAGAATTAAGTGCTTAATGTGAATAAAATCTATCCAAAACGTTCTTAATATTAATGAATACTCGCTGTATTCACAAAAATGCGTTTAGCATTTTTTCTTTTTGCCTAATTTACTTCGACTAAAGTTTTTGATAAAATACAAATAAGAAGGTGAAAAAATGGATTGTTTATTTTGTAAAATTATTAAAGGAGAAATACCTAGTTTCACAATCTATGAAGATGAACAAGTAAAAGTATTTCTAGATATTAATCCTAACACTAATGGGCATGCACTAATTGTTCCTAAAAAACATATCGTAACGATAAACGATATCGATGAGAATACAGCTAAACACATCGTCAAAGTAGAAAAAATTATTTATCAAAAACTAAAAGAAAAACTTCATATCGAAGGATTAACTATCGCGCAAAACAATGAATTAGGACAGGATATCAAACATTATCATGTTCATGTGATTCCAAGATATCAAGATGATCATTGGAAAATGCAATATAACCAAGAAAGTTTAAAAGAACCTATAGAAGTATTTAAACAAATTACTAATGAATAAAAATAGGCAAACAATAGGTAGTAAGACTAAGCTACCTATTTTTTATTGCGTACAGAACAAAATGAAAATAAATTTTCATCTCCCAGTCGTTACCTCCCAGGCTTTCTGCTTCATAGATAGAGTAACCTCTATTCTCCACAGACTTAACATCCGACAGTCGCTGCCGTAGATTTTGTTCTTTCTTTTTTTATACTTGTTTTTTTCTATTCTTTTTTCATTACACAAACTCTTTCATATATCTCTTTATTCCTTCAAATAATATATTTTGACTAGCAT
>CASFOW010000023.1 GCA_949296705.1 uncultured bacterium | reverse complement strand
CTGGAGATGGAAGCATGGTGACATGTTGAGTTGACCAGTACTAATAAGTCGAGGATTTAATCATTTTGTATTTAAATGATTGAGACACATTATCTAAGTTTTGAAAGAACTATTTTCATAGATTTTTTATTTCCTTGGTGATTATAGCGAAGAGGGTACACCTGTTCCCATCCCGAACACAGAAGTTAAGCTCTTCAGCGCCGACGATAGTGTAGGCTAAAATAGGACGTCGCCAAGGTTTTTTTGTGCCCTTTTTTAAATATATTATTTTACAGTAAAATTTAACTGTTTCTAATCCTATTCAACTTAAACGAAAATTGCGTTTTCCTAACAAATGTGCTATAATATGTAGACGTTAAAAAGAAGTTTGTATTGGAAAATTGTTGAATTATGTACTAAACTTTGATACAATGAAAATAGTAAAAATAGGGAGGCTTGTGACATGGAAAGATTAGAAATGCTTGAAAATGAAACAATTATCGAATTGGCCACTAGAATGTTAGCCAAAAGACAAGAAACAGGAAACGAAATTGAAAGTTCGATTTATGGAATTACAGTTTCTACTGAAAACTGTCAAAATCCTGAGGATATTGAACTTCAAGTATTAAAAGCGAGAATAGAGATATATGAGAAAAATGCCGAAGAAGCTAAGCACAATTATTTAATGGCAGCTTTTGCTGAACAGTATCAAAAAAGAGAAAAAGGATCTAGTATCCCTATTTTAGTTGTGACTCCACAAGCTGAAGTAGTTCAAAGAAAAGAGCAAGATAAACAGAAAGAAGCTAGTAACCAATTCTATTTAGACTTTCAGACCATGAATGATATAGATTGGAATAATTCGGATGAAGTGTATGGATGGATGGCTACAATCGCAGATGATCTTAATAATTTTGATGCTAGACTACCATTAAATAAAATTTATTCTGAAGAAGAATTAAGCGCGCTACAACAAAAATATCAAACCGAACGTTTATCTAGTGCCCAAGTAGTTTTGAATGAATTAGAAAAACACGGTTATACTGGGGATAAAATTGAAATTCATAGTAAAGACGATTTCAATAGACAATATATTGCTAATTATATTAACGAATTAAAGAGCTATGGCATGTTATTAACTGAAAAATATGTTGATGTTTTAAAAGAAGAGGCTAACGGTATTGAAGATGAGGTAATTAATGTCGTATATAGACAAGCTCAAGATGTGCTTGAAAACAGCCAAGATAAAAATATCGACCGTGTTGCCTTTGATGATAAGAAAATGGAAATAGCTGAGGAAATATCTGATGTAACTAGAAGAAGAGAAAAGATTAATTTTATTCTCGATGTCGCAAAAGCACTCCCTTCCCTTGAGTTAATAGCTAATGCAACTACTGCAGTTCAGGTATCTAGTGATGTAAAGAAAGAAAAGTTAGAAGCCAAGTTGGCTACTATTACGGAAAAATTTGATAAGCAAATAGGTGATAATCCAACTAGAGATAATTCCGATGATGAGTATGCAAGCTATGAAGAAAGTTATATACAACAGATTGATAACATTATTGATGGAGCTGTAGATGAGAATGAGAATAAAGTAACACCTGGCCTTAAAGATGAAGTGAAAAAAGCCATAGAGGAATTATATCAAAAAGGACTAAATACGGAAAAAATAAATCGCGCCAATCAAACGATGTTATTAGAAAATGAATATAACAAACTTTTACAAAAAACAAAATTAAATGCAACCAATCAAAAATTGCCATCTCAAACTGTTAAAAAACCTAGCCCGGCTTTTTTCCTAGAAGACCCGTATCAGAATAAACAAGTGTTTGCTAATATAATTTTGAGCCACTTAGAACACATTTATAACAGTACACCAAATGATATAGAAAAATCTAAAGGGCTAATAAATGACATTAATAATGATATGTCATTATATATGGATTCAGAAGTTGAATTTTGTGATGCAGTAAAAAAAGCTATAAATGATTGGGAAGATTATTATAATACTAACGGAAATTCAGGAATTATTTCTCCTCAAAGCCAGCCAGTTATTAATCTTGGTGATATTAGAGAACTAATGCCAATACGAGGAATAGCCCGTGCTGAAGAGGGTTATAGAGATTTAGCATTTCGGCAGTTTAATGTAGTAAATAGTGGTCATGCCACCAAAGAACAAATAGAAAAAACTAAGGAGACAATAGAAAAACTTCCAGAAAGTCCCTATCGTAATGCTTTAATGGAGGGAATGGCCAAATGGGAACAATATTATACAACTAAAGATCAATTTGCAAGAGATGAATCACAAGAAAATAAAATTCCAGTAGTAGATACAGACGCAATCATACGCTTGATCTCAACTCAACCAATAATAGGAGCTAATTTTGATGAAGTAGCCGTAATGAAAAATTTCTACACAATAAATAGTGGAAATGCAACAGAAGAAGAAATTCAAAAGACAAAAGAAATGATTGAGAAGCTTCCAGAGAGTGCTTACCGAAATGCCTTAACTGAGGGAATGACCAAATGGGATGAGTATTATTTGGAAAAATATCATCCAGAAATAATTGCTCAACGAAAAGAAGAAGAGAAAAAGCCAAAAATTGATAGTGAAACAATTCGTCGTTTAAAACCATATACAAGTACTAAAGAAGAGAATATGGCATTAGAACAATTCAATACAATAAATAGTGGGAACGCAACTGAAGAACAAATTAAAGCAACGAACGAGTTGATTGAACGTTTACCTAGTACCCTATATCAAGCAGTTTTAAAAGATGCCATGAATAAATGGAATAAATATTATACAGAAAAATATTATCCTGAGGCAATTGATCAGTTACAAGAAAATAAAATTCCAGCAGTAGATACAGACGCAATCATACGCTTGATCTCAACTCAACCAATAATAGGAGCTAATTTTGATGAAGTAGCCGTAATGAAAAATTTCTACACAATAAATAGTGGAAAT
>CASFOW010000022.1 GCA_949296705.1 uncultured bacterium | reverse complement strand
TATAATCAGTTAATCCAAAATTTTGCATACAATATGAATTGATAATCACATACAATAAAATTAATAATATGCAAAATAAAGTTTCGTTTTTTTCAAATATTTGCTTCATAGTTTTACTCCAATCTTTTATATAAATTACTATTTATCTATCTATTTTCTTCCGAAGTATTATGGGGGTTTACCATACGATATCAACTAAATTTTTTCACCCCATTTTCAGATAAAATTTGCTCATTTTACTCATTTTTTGTTGCTTTTGAAAAATGCGTAAGATCTAAAAGCTAGTAAACCCTTTATTTATAAGAGCTTCTCAAGGAGGGTTAAATAAATCGGTATCAAGGAGTTAATATTTGTTTTATTTTCATTCATTTTTATTACCTGTTTCATTTGCTAATTCGTATAATTCTTTTTCATCACGAATTATCTTAATCAGTTCTTCTTTAGTAGGCAAATATGTTAAATATTTTGAGGCATACACATTTTTTACACTATCTCCTAATGTCATCTCTACAACTGCATCATCTTTATCTGCACATAGTAGTATGCCAATAGGGTCATTTTCTCCTTCAATCATTTGCGTCTTCTTATAATAATTTACATACATTTGCATTTGACCAATATCTTGATGAGTCAATTTTCCGATTTTTAAATCAATTATTACAAAACACTTTGCTAATCTATTATAGAATATTAAATCAGGATAATAATATTCTGTTCCTATTTTTATACGCTGTTGGTTAGCCACAAACGAAAATCCTCTGCCTAATTCTTGTTAAATGGGATAATAGCGCTGTTTCTAAATAGTTTCTATTTTCTTTTAATCCTGCAAATTCAAATATATAGGGATTTTTCAAAAGTTCTTCTGGTTGTTTTTCAATTAATCCCTTTTTGGAATTTTCAATAATTAGTTCTTTATCAGGGGATATTAAATATCTATCATACAATTTTGTATTGATTTGTCTGTTTAGCTCCCTATATCCCCAATTCGATTTAATCGCTTCTTGTTCATAAAATTTTCTTTCTTCTTTGCGATCTATTCTAATCAGTTCTTGAAAATGTGACCAAGATAATTCGGTCGGCACTGCCGACCATATTGGATACATTTCATAAAATCTTCGCATTCTTCTAATACTTACTGAAGAAAAACCACTTCCAAATTCTTTGGTTAATTTAGAAGATAAAGCATCAATTATCTTTTTTCCATAACTTGCCTTTGTGCTATTCTCAGATAGCTCATAAGTTATTTTACCAACATACCAATACACTTCTGTCATGGTAGTATCAATATGTTTAAACATTTTTTCTCTAGCATTTATTATCTTACTTCGTATATCCTGATAAATATTTTCAACATCTATTAACTCATTATCATTATTTAATATCATTTCATTTCCCTTTTTCAATATTATCACATCCTTTCGTTTTTACAAGAGGAGGTTACAACGTTGTAATCGCCTTTCCAATTCTCATCATAAATATCATTAAAATCACTATATTTTTATCAAATTTTAATGATTTTTTCCCTTTTTTAAACGAAAAATCAATTAATTTCTTTATTTATAAGAGTTTGCGAAGAAGTTGCAATAAATCGTAGTCAATCAGTAGATTGGGTTCTCATTGTTCATTTTTATCACTACTTTCCATATTTATATGAAGATTAATTCATTCTACACTTAATTTTTTTCTTCTTTGTTTTTCCCAACCATTTTTATTATTCCTTGTAAATAAACCTTTCTGATTTTTTTATCTTTTGCTTTATCCATTAAGACTACATTATGCCCCCACGGAACTTATGCAACAAGCTGTTGCATAAGTTTGTTATCTTTATATTTCGTTAGTTTATATTTACTTTTTTCTTATTCTTTATTTTTTTTACTATAATATTCAACTCCAGAATACGTTCCATCTTTATTCAATCTTCTATTAGCAATATAACCATCTTTTTCAAATCCCGCTTTTTCCATTACCCTAGATGATTGTTTATTCAATTCATTACAAGAACATTCTACTAAATAATATCCTCTATCGTTAAGTAAATAATCAGATACTGCTTTTAAAGCTTCTGCAGCGTACCCTTTTCCCCAATAATCATATATAATCACATAACCAACATTACAATAATTATTTTTCTTGTTAATTTCATTTACCGAAATATTTCCGATTGCTTTTTTGTTTTCTTTTAATTCAATAACCCATTTCTCGTGTTTATCTATATTAGCATTGGCAATCCAATTTTTTATACATTCTAGTTCCTCTTCTTTCGTTAAGTTTGGGAATTTAAAATATTTCGATAATCTTTCATCCGTGATTATTTCATATTGCACATCTATATCTGTTTCTTTATATCTTCTTAAAAATAACCGCTCGGTTTCTATTTTTGGACTAAACATATTTTTTCGTTCCTTTCTATCTTGATAAAATTATTTTAGTATAGTTAATTATGTAAGATCAATTATAAAATTGATCACTTTGTTCCAATAGGCCATGCCTATCCTTTGTTTTTTATATGTCACTTATCTTTACTTATTTTTTTCACTATCACTCGCTCTTTTAAAGGTAATATTTCTTGGTTCTTTTCATCATCTAGAATATTTGCTAATTGGGTGGATGCTTTTAGAAGAGATTCTAAATCAGTATAAGGGTTCTGATGATAATCTGTTTGATATAACCAATCCAAATATTTTATTTTTGACGCATCATCTGGTCTTCCATAAATCACTTTGCCACTATGCAACCAATATCCAAATTCTACGTTTGTAGTAAAAGCTGCCATATCCGGTAATTTTCTTGGTACCCAAAATAAAATTACAGTTGCCTTCGTTAGAGCCACCCTTTCCCATGTTGCTTGATCAACATAGTCTGTCTTAGGTTTCCAAGTAGAATATTCTGGCACGTATACAACACCATCAAAGCCTAAATTTTCTAATAGTTGACATGCTTCTGTTCGCCACGAGATAACGTTTTCTCCTCTTGGTGTCGGTCCTGCTAAAAAAATAGATTTCTTCCCTTCGATAATTTCTTGATCTGAGTAATTAATTATCATATTTGTTCACCTTCTATTATCTACTATTTTGATTAGTTTCTTTGTCATACATTTCTTTATCCAGATAATAATAATCTGAAATGTATTTCATTTTATCATATTCTCTTACGTGAGACTCACTTTTTAAATATTTGAATCCTTGGGATAAACAAACTTTTTTCGATTTTTCATTTGATTGAAAACAACCATAGATAAATCTTTCTCCTTTTAAATTGGAGAACACTAAATCTTTTAGCGCGGATACAACTTCTTTTCCGTATCCTCTACCTTGATACTTTGTAGCGATACAGATTCCACTTTCTTCATATACCCCTTTTTCTTGTTCATTCACTCCACAGAAGCCAATAGCTTCATCATTTGCTTTTAAACATATAAAGTAGGCATAATGTTCACTCTGATATTTTATGGTTCTCTCCATTCTTTTTTTCGCTTCTTCTAGACTGGTGGTTACTTCCCATAACATATTTTCGGCAATACCTTTATTAGACCATATATTCTTCCAAATTGCATTTAAGTCATTTAATTTAGCTTTTCTTAAAAGTAAATGTTTTGTTTCTAATCGATCGATCATTTTATCACCATTTTTTCTTTAATTTTCATCTTTATTCTTATTAAAAATTTGTTCCAAGACAGTCGGTAATGTGCTAAACTTATTGATAAAATACTTTGTTTTTAAATCCTCTCCAAAACCGTATCTGGCTTGAATAAAAGGAATTCCTGCTTGCGTAGCTGCTTCTAAATCTTTTTTGGTATCGCCTATATATACAGTATTTTCTTTCTCAAGATGATATTTTTCTATTATTCTTAAAATTGCTTCTTTCTTAGAAATATTTAAACTACTTGCGGCGATATAATCCTTAAAATAGCTATTTAGTTTAGATGAGCTTAAAAATGCTTCAATATATTTTACTTCTGCCGTATTACTGACAATAAATAAAGAATATTCTTTACATTTTTGTAAAGTACTTTCTAGATCTGGGTAGAGATGTCCTCCCTGTTTAGTTAAATACTCTATATTCATCCGTGCCATTTCGTCTAGTAACTTTGAAGACTCTACAAAAGGGAGATCGGGAAAGTATAGTTTTGCGGATTCACTTTTATTCAAACCAAATACTTTTAAAACTGTTTCTTTAGAAATTTCTGGCAAGTGATATTTTTTGGCAATTTCATTCGCACTATAGAAAGTAGAATCGATTACTTCCCATAACGTTCCATCTAAATCGAACAGTATTCCTATTTTTTCCATTATTTTGTACCTCTCTTAAGTTTGATATTCTAATAATTTCGCGCATAATAATGCTATAGATAAGTTGATAAATGATAAGTTAATAGGTCTTATAATCAAAAATTAAAGGAGTTATCTTTTCCAACTAAACACCCCTTTTTGTTCTTAAGTTGTCTTTTTGTTTTAAATCAGAAACAATTTTACAACAATCTTGGTATATTTGAGGATATTCTTTGTACCTTGTTTTGATATCTTCTAATCGTCCTTCGTAACCAACATCGTTTCCTAGTCCATCTATTTGCATATCGGCCATATTTAAAATATCCAAATAGATAGATTGGTAATTCGGATTTACTTCCCCGTGATAGTAGACTTCCCTCCAGAATTTAAATCCACTTTCCTTTAACCACTTTCCGCCTACTTTATTGTGATTTCTTCCATCTAATGCCAGTTCATAACCAACATCATGCAAATAGCCAATCAAAAAACAATTAGAAATCTCTTCATCAGAGAGGTTATATTCTTTCGCAATCTCGACCATTTTTCTAGCTACAGCGATACTATGTTTTAGTTTATTTTCGTTCATATCTATAGTTCCTTTACTTTCATTTTTCCCTTTTTACTTCTAGCCTATAGTTGTTGAGCTAAACCATAAGTTTCTTGGTTTATACCATCTATTTTAAAAAGCGAATAGAACTCTTTTTCTTCATCACCCTCCATTAAATATTCGGCAAGTTGATAAGCTAGGATAAATTTCTTATCTTCTAATGGAATAGCAGAATACAGGAAAATTCTTTTACTTTCCCCAATAAAACTTGCACCTAAACATGAACAAGGACGAGATTCTATATAGTCACATACTTCTATTCCTAAACTTTTGGCAAAAAATACTAAATCTTTAGACTCATCATCATCTTTTAAATATTTATCTACTAACTTTGCATTTTGTTGATTCATAATGTTCTCCTCCGTTAAAATTTTCTTATTTAAAAGTCATATAATTAAAGCCCAATGATTTATAAATGTCCGATGCCCTAGGTAAAGATAAAACTCTTGCAAATATTAAATTATAAAATTCATCAAATAGAAAAATTGCACATAGACTATAGCTTAGAATTAGAAACTTCTTGCGATTCATTTTCTTTGCTAAATAAAAGCAAAAGGGAACAATCACGTAAATTAATAGTAAACTGGATATTCCAAAGATGAAAACACTTCGTAAACAGACAAAACCATTAATATTACCAAAGTTTAAAATTTCATTATTATAGTCCCAACAGCGAAAACCATTTCCAAAGTGGTACAATATCAAGCCTCCGATATATTCTAATATTCCTGTTGAAATCATACTAGTGAGAAAAACAAATAGGGGATTCTTTCTCTTTCGATACGTAAGAAAAAAAATTAGAATCGCACCAATTGCGTAGATATTAATCCAAGGTAAAAAATTACCTCCTCGCCAGTAGAATTCTGTCATTCCACTATTAAAATAATAAAAGATAAATTCATAAATAAAGCCAAATATCCCAGCAATGACGATAATTAGACAAAATATACCCAGCATGGTTTTTCTATCAAAAGAATGATTTTGATTAATATATTGTTTATACTTCTCTTTCATACTCTTCTACTACTTTCTGTTTGTTTTTACTTTTTTCATTTCTTATATTAATGATTAACTGTTCATCATCAATCATTGGATTTCTCATTCACTTAACAGAATTTTATTCGAAGTTAATTTTCGATAACCTCTTCACTATTTTTTACAATAAAATCGATTGCGCCACTATCATCATGGATATTCTTTTTCTCCTCAGAAGCAATGTCTGTAAAATATTTTCCAGACTGGATATCGATAGAAATAGAGTTTAAGGGATATCCTGCTTGAAGTTTCCTGGATGGTTTATCGATGATATAAAAGTCTTCGCTGTTCCAAGTGTAAGTTACTTCTTTATCTTTGGTTACTAAAGCTAACCCATATACATATTTCGCGATTAGTTTGCCATCTTTTCCATACTCTCTAACCAAACTAGAAAAGTATTCGATTTCTTCTTCATCACTTAGTCGTTTTCCATTTATTCTTCTTACATAAACACCCGGTTGTTTATCCTCTGGAACCCCTTCTAAAAACAAAGTATCATCGGTTGCCACAGTCGGTATTCCTACTCTTTGATAACAACTTCTTGCTTCAATCAAAGCATTTTCGATTGCGGTTGTGCCATTTTCTTCTATATCTATTTTCTGATCGATATCTAAGAGTGAAATTAGTTCAATTCCTTGCTCTAATAATTTCTTAGAAAACCGGTTTACTTTAGCCGGATTAGTTATTGCGAATAATATAGTTTTCATGCTACTCCTCCTATTTTTCTAATAAAACTGTCGACATATCGCTAACCAACATATGGTTATTATCTTGCCACTTTTCTACTATCTGTTTAATACTTTCTATATTTTCCCCATAATAATATACTACCCACATTGTATCTAGTTGATATATAGTATTATACCAATAAAGTCCATCTAAATCTTCGGTTAACTCCGTATAAATTTCTTCCATTTGATTTATTTCTATTTCGTTAAAGATAATTCTAATACCTGATAAACTGCCAAACTCTCCCAACTCTTCGTCTTTTTCTTGACCAATGAAAAGATAAGATCCTTTAGGAAAGATATAATCTTCTAACATCGTTTTAAACATTGATAATTTTTCTTTCTTAATAGTAAACTCAATATCGGTCGCGTATGGTCCAAATTCATCAATTGGATTTCCATCTCCTGTTATCTCCCCAATTTTATTTTCTTCCATATATTCAGCCATAGGATACTCATAGATTTCTTCTAAATCTTCAAAATTTAGGGGCATATTGATCTTTAATGTTACATCAATTGTTTGATCATTCTCTAAATCACTCAGATTTTTCTCTTGTTTAGCTGAACATCCAACAAGTAAAGCTGTAAATAAAAATATTAAAGCACAATAAAAATATATTTTCTTCAGCATCAATCCTATACTTTATCAAAGTAGGTAATCTTTCTTTCCATAACATCTTCTTCAATCGCATCACGTAATAATTTTCTTACCTTGGCTGCCTCTTTTAAATTTTTTAAGTAAATCTTAGTACCAATCCTTTCTGTTTTTCCATGAGCATCAACGGTTACACTAACGGTACCTACTTTTAACCATCTTTGAATTAAAGTTTCTGTCAAATCAGGATCTTTTAACGTATATAGCTCAAAGGTATTAGAATGTCTTCTAAAAAAGCCAGTTGTAATGATCAATTCATCTTTAGTAATTTGATAGCTAGTAAAATTCATATGAATAACATCTAAAAACAGATCCCATAAACCAGCTGGTTTCCCCTCCCATAATATTTCAAAATTCACATCATCTAATTGTTCTTTTGCCATAAAACACCACTCCCTTTACTAATTCTAGTATAGCAAAATTCCTCATAAATAGAAAGAATTTTCCCATTCCAAAAAGAACTTCTAAAAAAAAGAACAAACCATGAGAATAATCCTTGGCTTATCCCTTCTTTTATATACTAGGAATTTGCTTTGTAAAAAGTTAAAACATATTATAAAAGAGTTAATTTAACGTGTTGTGCTAGTTAATTTATTAATATAGAAAAATCATTCAAAATATGGTACTTTATATTTGTAGAATAGGAAGTGCCATATTTTGAATGATTTCAATAACTATAATATCACAAAGCCAAAAAATGTTGAAGAACTTTTTAAAATAATCTTAGAAATTATTACAAAATTAGTTACTACTCAGCCATAAAATGATGAAACATCACTATTTCATCATTTTTTTCATGAAAAAACTAGGCAAATAGTGCTTTGCCTTCAAAAATGGCTTTTATGCTCTCAAAAGGGTTTAAATTTCTTAATTTGGCGGTTTTTATAATACTCATTGCTTGTCCAAACCGTATTGCTCCTTTTCTACTTCTAAATCCACCAGATACTTTAGTTTTACTTTTTATCATCCTAAGAGCTCTTTCGATAAAATTGTTGTCATAGGGAACCGTAAAATCATAAATATAAAACAACATATTTTTCTTATACTTTATACATCGGTTTAATAAACTATTACTTTGGTCTTTCCAGTAAGTTGATGATATTTCTTTATTTTCCTCTTTAGCTTTAGATAGTATATCATCATACTCTTTTTCCATTTGTTTTATTTCTAATTCAGTAAACTTTTTCTTTCCAAATTTTAAAAGAATTTGACGGTTTCTTTCAATCTTTAATAATAGTCTATATAATTCCATTGGCCAAGATATATTATCAATATTTTGTTCTTTTTCTATACAATATCTACCAAAGTGAATTATACAATCTTGATTATTAATTCCATACTTAAAAATACCTGTATCATGATCAGATATAATCGTTCCATAATAATTAGTTAAAATACCGTCTTCTTCTATTGGCCTATCTCCTTTATTAAGGTGGTGTTTATAAAGTACATTTTCTTTGTTGGCATATCCTCGATAATACGTGTCTTGACCGTTTAACTTAGTAACTGTTTCATCCGTGTGCTGATAAGAACCGTTTAATATGTTATTCGTAATATTAGTTAATGTTTCTTCAGTTTTATTACTAAATTCTTCATAAATATTATCTATTGTTCCTTCGGAAATATCAATTATTCCATTTGTTAAATCAAATAGCAATTCCTTTATCTTGTTATATGGTATAGAAAAATAATTACCTAAGGCGACGACTAGCATCTTTAAATCTTCTTTATACGTTACATCACTGTAAAAAGATTTTGGCAGTTTTTCTTTTCCATTTTTAGCTCTTATAAATATATGCTTTTCAACATATATCGTTGTTTCTATGCCAATTTTATATTTAATTACTTCCCCTTTAGAAGTACCTTTTATATAATGTTTTACTTCTCTAACTTCAATATGGTTTTGGTTAATCTTTTCTTCAAGTTTTTTTCTAGTTAAAGTTGAACCCTTATGATTAACTTGTCCGCCACTTTTACCACTATTATTTTTTCTATGATTATACGTATTTATACGTGGTTTTATCTCTTTACTAGTTGGTATGGAAGAGTTAGAACTATTTTTATTAATTTGATTATTTAATTTGTCGATTAAATAATCTTTATCCTCTTTAGATTCATTTATTTGATTTTTTAAACGTTTTATCTCCTCTAAAGTATTATCTAATTGTATTTGTAATATATCTTTTTCTTTGATTAGTTTATCTGTAACTTTATTAATTTCTTTTTTTATTCTATCCTCAGCTGTTTTCTTTATATATTTTAATTCGTATTTTAAAGTTGAATTTTCTAGTTTTAATTTATTAATTTCCTTTTCTAGTATTTGGTTTTTATTGTATTCTTCTTCATACATTTCATAAATACTATTATTGTAATTTTTTTGCATTTATATCACCACTACTCCGAACTATAATAGTAATATATCAAATAATTACAAAAAAAGCGAGATGCTATTGACTATTTAGTTCAGAGTAGCCGCATCTCACTTAATCATTCTACCATATTTTTTTTACTTTTGGAATATAAAATTTTCTATTTATGGCTGAGTAGGTTACAGTTCAGATAGAACATGACAAAAATTAGGTAGAACTATCAAGTTCTATCTATTTTTATGCCTTAACTGTTTTATTACTAAAAACCTCTTTTAAAGAAGAATTTAATGACTTTTTATTTTTAGAACATGTAGATGTAAAACTTCTTATAACTACAAAGTTATTTGCTCCTTCAACACT
>CASFOW010000021.1 GCA_949296705.1 uncultured bacterium | reverse complement strand
TATCACCAACTTTACTACTGTTATTATGATACGATTTTTAAATAACATACTCCAGTAAGTAATAGTGTAAAAGATTTGCTGGGCGGATATACAAAATGATTAGGAAAGGAAGTGAAAGCAATAAGAAGTAAGAGGTATTGTACTAAACCATTAGTGGATGAATTGGATAGATTTTTTGCAAGAGAAGATTTTGACGAATATGTGAAACCATATATTAATGCTGGTATTAAATTTCATCTGGTAGAAGATCATCTAGTGGCTTATGCTCCAAAAAATAATTATGAATTTGGGATTATTAAAGATAAGGACGAAAAAAAGTACTATTGGTATTTAACACCTTATAATAAGTCTATCTTTATGACAGCAGTTGAAAACGGTATAGAAATGGTATTTTTCGCTATTAAAGAAAATGAAACTTTATATAGTTAACTAATGAAATGGGGTAAAATGTGAAAAAGAAAAAAAGTAATACAAATTCTGACGATGAAATAATTACAAAAACAATTACTTTATTAACACTTCATTTAAGAGATACCACTTTATTATTTGCAGATTTTTATGATAAGCAATGTAAATTAATTAGAGAAGAATTTGATAATTTAATAGATAATGAGCCACCTAAAATATTTCGCAAAGCTCATAAAGAGTGGGAACAAGAAAAAGAAAGGTTATTAGAAAAATATGATGAAACATTTAAAAAGTACCTTAATGAGTGTCAAGATCTCGAGGAGTTAATGAATTATGATTAAGCACACAAAAAATATTGTTGTAAATGACTGTTCGGATATTCCATTAGAGATTATAGAAGATATTAAAATTATTAATTTTATTGTAGTAATAGAGAATATAAAGACAATAGAAAAGAAATTAGAGATGATTAATAATCTTCATAAAAAATATAGCAATAAGATTTTTAACGTAATTATTTCCAGAAAATGTGAGAATTTACCAAGACTATAATTTTATTTATTAAACAACTGCTAGTACAGAGTTGTTTTTTTTATGTATTAAATAAATTAAAATAAACATAAGTAAGTTTGAATAAATTTGAGTAAGAAAAAATATTTTTTATAAAAAATTAACTAAAATTTAACTACAAATTTTTTATAAAAAAAATTTGCATCCTCGCAAACCCTTGTAAAATAAAGAAAAAATTGATTTTATAAAATAAAAAAACTGGTCTTTACAGAGCAGGTATGAACCGAACGCTCTAGCCAGCTGAGCTATCTCGCCATAAAAGTTAGCAATATAATAGTACCATATCTAAAAATATTTGGCAATAACTTTTTTGATTTTTTATACAATTATAATTGCTTTTTTCTAATTAAAAGTATTTCATAAAATGCTAGCGCCTACAATTTAATCTGTGTTGGCCGATTCAATAATCTCTTAATATCTTCAGAAGGAGTACAATAAGTAACCACAGCAATCTTACGATCTCACATATCTTCTCCTTCTAATATTTGAACGGAAATATGAAATTTTTCCAATACACGATTCAAATATTCTTCATCATACAATTCACTTTGATTTAATGTTCTATCCTTGTCGAACTCCAAATAAATTCCTAACCCATGCTGATTTAAAATTGCAATGGAACGCTTATCTGCGCAATCTTCTTTTCGATAAAAATTACCAATTACTTGACTGCTAGCTTGAAATGCAAATACTTGATTTCGCTGTGGAATTTCATTAGCAACATCGGAAACTAGTTAGACATAAGCTTTAGCCAATTCATCATTATAATCAATTTTAATTTGTCGTTGTTCATTCTCATAGGAACCAATCGCTTCAATTCTTCCTTCAATGGATTTGGTTACTTGACTAGCATCATTTAAATTAATTTCTATTTATTTCTCCTCTTTTCATTATCATAATTTATTTTTTAACAGCAACTTTTACAAATGCTTTTTTAGATACCTGAAATAAATTTCTTGGTGCCGTTATCAAAAAATTATCGTCTTGTTCTGCTATCCGAATACCTAAATCATCCAAAATATCTTTTGAATAATTCATCTTAGGCATCGAAAACTGTAATACATCTTCTTTCTCATCTGTAATTACACTATAAACTGCAGTGGCAGCAAGCAGTAAACCAGTAGCGCTTCTTTCTTCTACAGGACACTCTTCCAAAGTGAAAGTTAAAAACTCCTCTAAATTCAATCAAACCACCCTCTTAGCAATTATTTATTCTACCACAAAAGCAATGAGACTACAAATAAAAAACTATAAATGAATACCATTTATAGTTAAAAATATAATTATTTATGCTTTTTGCAAAACTGTTGAATATGTAAATCATCGATAAATTCATCTAATGAATTAACAGCATCACGGCAATGATCTAATTGTTTACCTACAAACTTTATAGACTCATTCGTTCGACGTTCAAAAGAATCCTCAAAAGCAATGTATTTTTCGATTTGATCTGCTAATAACATATGAACTGGAATAGCCTGTCCAACACGATTATAAGAAAAATGTTTCTCTGCATAATCTTCCAAATCTTCCAATACTGCACGGTCAAGTCGCTTTACTTCTTCTTTACGACTAAGTATCGCATCGAGATTCTCATAACGTTTCATAAAATCATCATAATCATTCTGATGACTTTCCCGACGAGACTCTAAATACGATAATCTCTTAGTAATATCCTGTTCTGTAGAAAAACCATTTTGCTCTTGAGATTCTGTAAGTCCAACTTCAAAAGGTTCTTGGTTGTTTTTTTGGAATTCAACTTCTAGTACATTTAGTTGTACAACAAGACTCCAATCAAACGGTTCACTGTAATGTACATTCATTAAAGAACGATACAAAACTTCCCTTTGAAAATTATTTTCACATCTATTCCATTGCGATAAAATACGTCGAACAGCAGCTTCTATCTCTTGTTTCGTTACTGTTTTATCTAAATCCATTCTCATAATATATCCCCCTTTTTGAATGTACAAATTATATCACATTTTTGTACATTTGTCAAATTTATTGTTTCTACCTCATCATCAAGAAAAAATTTCTCGCTCATTTGAATAATTCTTTTCTGATAAAACAAAACATTGTATAATAAAACTAGAAAGAAGGTTAAATATGAACGATTGTATTTTTTGTAAAATTATAAAGGGAGACATTCCTTCCTATACAGTATATGAAAATGACGATGTCAAAGCATTTTTAGATACCAATCCAAATGCTGATGGACACGTTTTGGTAGTACCGAAAACACATTATGAAAACTTATTTGATACACCAGACGAGCTGCTTACAAAGATGATAGATACTATCAAAACAGAAATCTATCCTCTCCTAAAAGAAAAGTTGCATGTCGATGGTCTTACTATTTGCCAAAACAACTTTCACGGTCAAGAAGTAAAACACTTTCACATCCATCTAATTCCAAGATACAAGCAAGATGAATTTAAGTGCACTTTTGACGAAAGTCAAGTACATCCAGTTGCTGATACATATGAAAAATTAAAGGATTAATCCCTTAATTTTTTTTGGAATAAATTAGAAATCGTTACACTGGCTAAGATGGCCTCTAGTATTTGAACAGAATACGCATACCGTGGCATGACTTCTATGAGTAAATAAGTGCCTACATAAAATACAATCGTAATTGTTAATAATATTTGCAAATAATTTTTTTTCTTTAGAAAAAGCAAACTAGAAAGCGCTAAACCATGAAACAGTACAATCACCATTTGATTGATAAAATTAGAAATAGAAAATAACACCGGATACTCACCAGTATTAAAAGTC
>CASFOW010000020.1 GCA_949296705.1 uncultured bacterium | reverse complement strand
TATTTTTGTAATCATTTTCTAATTTTTGTGATATACTCATATTAACAACGACCTACCTTGTATTTTTCTATTTATTAATAAGTTTAGGTCGTTGTTTTTATTTTGTCAAATTGTAAGATTTATTTTTGAAAAATCCCTAATGATCGCATTCGTTAAGTTTTTTCTTTCTAATGGTTTAGGATCTTTTTCTTTATATCCTAAAAGAACCGCACTGACTAGACGTAGTTTAGTATCATCCAATTTAAAATACTGAGCAACTTGACTACTGATTTTTACAATATTACCAATCCATAAGGAACCTAGTCCTAAATCCGTTGCTTTTAAAAGCATATTTTCAATCATTGCGCCTATCGATAATAGTACAAAATCATAGTTTTCTAAGTGATCACTATAGATCAATATCAATGTATTTCCTCTTGAAATTGTATCAGCGGTTTTACTGATACTTTCGTCTTCAGAATGTTTTTCTCCTACTTCTTTTAATAATCTTACAATTTCAGGAATACTATCTCTTACAATAATAAACTGCCAAGGCTGAGTGTTATGGGCAGATGGTGCTAGTAATCCTGCTTCGATTATAGCATCTACTTTTTCTTTTTCCACTGCTTGTTTTGTATATTTACGAATACTTCTTCTATTTTCTAGTACTTGTTTAAATTCCATATTAAAATCATCCCTATCCTTTCGCTTAAGTACGTGTAGACACTTTTAAGTGAATATAAATAGTTTTAGGTATTAAATATTTAATTTCATTTTTTTATTTATCATGATAGGCTAATAATTCTGATACTTACCATTTATCATTCTCAATGTCATTATAGAAAACACTTAGATAGATGTCAATTATTTTTTAACGATTAGAATTTTTTATTTATTTCATCGCTTAGCTTCTCATTTTATATATTTAATAAATAGTCTATATAGAAAAGAATCTGCATTTACTCATACAGATTCTTCTATTTTACTTTTCTTAACTGCTTTTCCTCTTTAATACTATCCGAAACTGCTAATTGTTGGTTTACCATTTCTACTTCTCTTTGAATTTCTTGAAGTTGCCGTTCTAGTTTTTCTAAACGGTTCATTACATCAGTAACAATTTTCTCTTCATTAATACTTAAATTACGAGAGACTAAACTTCGCATTTTTGCCGTTTGATTATATGGATCACTAAATAAAATCTTATTCTCCTGAGGCTTTATATTTTTATCAAATCGATAAATTGATGATTGATTTTCATCTTTTGATAGAGGCTGTAAAGCTGTAGTTTCTTTCTTTGGTATAGTTTGTGAACTAATTTTACGTTTTTCAAGGCTGTCGTTGGAAGCTTGTCTTCTCCCTTCTTGAAAAGTATTTTGTACTCTTTTTACGATTTTCTTATCATTTTCTGCAAGTGATGGCAAAGCATTCTCTTGTTTTCTGATTGACTCTTGTTGTTTAATTTTCTTTTTTGCCTGACGAATAGTTTTTTTCTTTTCTCTCTTTTCTTTTTTCTTATCCTTAATTAGGCCTTTTTCTTCTTCATTGCTTTTTGCTTCGTCTACAGTTAATTCTTCTTTTGCTTCTAGTTTTTGCTTATTCAAAATATAACTGATTCCTCCGATGCTCACTCCGACTAACCCACCAAAAACAACACCTGGAATTGTTCCATATAAAAGCGCCATAGTAATAGGTAACTCAATTATTGTTAATAGCTCTAAAACAGCTATGACTGGAGTTATAACAATTCCAACTAAAGTAGGTACTAATAAATGTCTTCCTAAATGTCGAGTTGACTTTTCTTTTATTCTCTTTCTCATGATTATTTTTCCCTCCATTTTTTGTTATCTATTATATTAATAAAAGTAAACATATGTGAGAAGCGACAAGTAAAATTGTAAGCCTTACGAGTTCTTTCGCTTTTATTTCAATATTAACTACTATAACCGAGTACAGGGCTAAAACAAATAAATTAAATACTTCTTTTAAATTTTTAAACTACTTTTATTCTTAGCAATGTAAACTTTTCTGTTTCTCAGTTGTTG
Organism: uncultured bacterium; assembly: GCA_949296705.1. Lineage (GTDB taxonomy): Bacteria > Bacillota_I > Bacilli_A > RF39 > UBA660 > Alloscybalousia. The sequence continues at coordinate 12,645 of CASFOW010000020.1, read as the reverse complement.
ATTTTTCATTTTACAATTCTTCAGTTACTTGTTCTGAACTGTTCTAGAAAACAATTAACAAATTTTTCCCGCGTAACTGTTACAAAACAAATCCCTTCTTTTATTAAGAATAAGGATTAATCATTTAAATGAGTTGTTTATTTTTTGTTTTTTGATTTTTCAATTAAGAAAGTGTTTTTGTTTTTGGCTGAGAATTTTCTTGTTGTTTTTCTAGACTATCCAAAATCATTCGAAGATCATTGATTTGCCTTTTCGTTTCTGTTAGTGTTTTTTTCAATTGCTCAAGCCTATCATTCACATCGTTTACTGTTTTTTCCTCATTTACTTGTAAATTACTTTTTCTACTTGTAGCAGTTTGATTATATGGGTCTTGAAATAGTACTTTTTGTTTTTGGGAAATTGGATTAAGACTATATAGTTTTTCTTGTTCAAGTTCTTCATCCTCATCATTCAACTTGAAAATATTGCGTGGTTGATGTGTAGCAGGTTTAACCGACTCATCCTCATCATCTAATTTAAAAATATTGCGTGGTTGATGTGTAGCAGGTTTAACCAAATCATCCTCATCATTCAACTTGAAAATATTGCGTGGCTGATGTGTAGCAAGTTTAACCAGATCATCCTCATCATCTAATTTGAGAATATTCAAAGGCTTTTTTTGATTGACAGATAACGGTTTAATCAACTCATCATCACCTAAAGTAAGAATATTCTTAACAGGTCTTGCACTTCTAGGTTCCCTCTTCTTTTCTACAGAATATGTATTACGTTTCTGAACTTTTTTTTGCTCAGTCATTTTCCGTTTTGGAAGACGTTGTTTTTTATCATCACCAGTAACATTTTTCTCTCTGTCAAAAAAAATATCTGCTCCTGTTATTATAATTGCACCGGCAAGCAATCCAATCAATCCTCCACCCACAACAGTAATTAGGCTAGGTGTCAAAGAAAATATAAAAGAAATGGTAACACCAATAACAGCACCTACTACAGGAATTAGTTTATTTAATAATTTCATACTCACTACTCCTTTTTTCATAGTGGCCTTATTATACCACAACTTAATTAAAAAAGCGAGTTTTTTTGCTCGCTATTGTAATATCTCTTTATCAACTATAACAACTGGTCTAATCCCAAAATATTCGGAAGTATTTTCAAATTTCTGAAGAGAAGCCCCCGTTTCGTCTACACTTACTGCCCACAAAAAGTTTCCATCATTAGAATCAGGAGTTGAAGTCCAATAATTTCCTGTTATTAACCAAGCAACATTTTCTTTTTTTAAACTTGCTAAAAAAGTTGCTGAATCCACTTGATCGTTAACGATGGCTTCGATTTCTGAAACAGTAATCAATCGCACTTCATCATAATTGCTTACTATTTCGGCCTTTTTCAGATTAGTAAAATAATTTTGATATAATGTAGTACCTATCTTTTGATACTTTCCTGTACTGCAATAGTAAGTTTCGGACTGATCCGTAATTTTTCCTTCATTTATTTTGTTTTGAATAAACTCACTAATTACACAACTATTATCTTGAACTCCCGTTGGAATTAAATTATAATCACTTAGTAATTTTACTTTAGACATCGTACTATCACTTGCTTCAATCACATGATATTTATCTCCATTAGGTAAAGTGACAGCCTGCCCTACTTGAAATTCTTGCCACGTTTTTTCTTCCGTAACCTGCTCAATTTCTAATCGACCATGAAAATGTTCACTTCTTACACTTTCTGGACAATTTTCTACTAGCCAAATTCTTAATTCATGGATTTCACTGCTTCCTGGCATAAGTTCATTATTACTAATATAAATTTCATAATCATTTGTTTCCACTGTACTTAGAATTTTTGCTTCTTCATTATCTATTTTATACTTTACATAATAGGTAGATAATTGTCGGGTTTCACAATCATCTTCATCAATCAATGCGTAATCAGAAGAAAGCTTAATTACAAATTTTGCTTTTTCTTTTCCTGTATTCGTTACGTTAAAGCGATACGGCTGTTGGTTAGCGCCGTCATCATCGGACATCGGTACTGCGTTTACTAGTGATAAAACATCTCCATTCCCTTTGCCATTATCAACATAACTAATTTCGAAATTTTCTTCCTTAAATGCATTATATTCTTTATTTTTATCCTGCCGATTAAATAATAAATAACTACTTCCTATTGCTACTGTCACTGTAATAATAATCGCTATTATTGTAATTGCACTCTGATGCTTAAATAGTTTCTTTTCTTGTTTCATAGAACCACCTATTTATACCTTTTCCTATTTTCCATTATATCATATCCTACTAAAAATTCCAGAAAAAAGCACTAAAATTAATAACCTAATCTTAATGCTTCTACTTTGACATTATATTTTAATCCCTGCTGATAAGCAACGGCATTACTTTCAGTCAATAAGTCAAGAATACGACCTTTATCTGATCCGATTGCTCCTCCTCTATCTAAGACGATAACTAACATAGGTGCATCGCTAATATTCGTTAAACGTAAAATCGAACCCAGGGGGTATTCACTTCCAGCTGCAACGATTCGTACGCTACCATAGGCAGGATCATTATAATAGATACGACCATCACCAATGTAATAACCAGATGCTGTTTTACCTGAAGTACATCCGTAACAATCGTGTCCATAATGGCTTACAGTTCCAACATTCGTAGAAAGTACTGGAAAACTAGTTGTATCTATTGGCGCAATGTAACTTGGAGCAGATACTTGTGGTTGTTCTACTACTGTTTCTTTATTTTCTGTAATTGGAGTAACTTCTTGCTGTGTTACTTCTTTTTTTTCTTCTACTTTGGCTTGTGGTATTTCCAATTCTTCTTTTATTTCTTCTTGATCTACTACCACATTAGCAATCAATTTACTGTTTAATTGCTTGGTAATATTACTATTTTGTACTAGGTAAGCATCTTTTTCAATTGTAATATTGAAACTAGCTAAACTAAATAGAGTTAAAACCACAATATAGACACATACTATTCTGAAAGCATAATTACAAATTCTTTTCATAATTCCTCTCTTTCGAACAGTTACCATTATACCATAGGAGAATTGTATTTGCAAATTTAGAAGCTCTAATATGCACCATGTCCATTCCTATTTACCCTTATTTTATGCAGGTTATAAGAGTTTTGTTTGGGGAAAATTACCAATTATTTTGTCCCCTTCTTGATTGTTTTTCGTTTTTTCAGCCACTTTATTCTATCAAAAAAGTACCAGTTTTACATTTTATGCTTTGCATTTTGTATTGCACCGGTACTCTTTACTTTTCAACTACTGAGAATGCTTATTGATAATTATCCGCTTTTACTTCCATAAATGATTTTGGATGTTTACAAACTGGACATACATCTAAAGCATCTTTTCCAACATAAACATGTCCACAGTTACGGCAAATCCAAATTTTGTCTCCATCTTTGTGGAATACACGATCATCTTTAACATTTTTTAATAGTGTTAAGTATCTTTCTTCATGTTCTTTTTCAATTTTTGCTACTGCATCGAATAAGTAAGCTAATTCATCAAATCCTTCTTCCTTAGCCTCTTTTGCGAATCCAGCATACATATCTGTCCATTCGTAGTTCTCACCTTGAGCAGCATCTTCTAAGTTTTCCATTGTAGATGGAATATCACCGCCATGTAGGTATTTGAACCATAATTTAGCATGCTCTTTTTCGTTATTTGCTGTTTCTTCGAAAATAGCAGCGATTTGTTCATAACCATCTTTTTTTGCTTTTGAAGCATAGTATGAATACTTGTTTCTAGCTTGACTTTCCCCAGCAAAAGCGGTCATTAGGTTTTGTTCTGTTTTAGAACCTTTTAATTTTTCGTAATCCATTTTTTTCATTCCTTCCTTTTCTTGTTTTATATCTATATTAAAAGATTGCTCTTTTAATAACCTACTTTTATCTTGGTAACTCGTATGTAAGAGTTCCTCACTGATTGAGCTTAATGGTTCTTTCAAGAAATCACGATAGATTTTTTTAATATCAGGGTTTTGGTAAGAGTAACGAATACGACTTTCTTTATCACTCTGATAAATTCCAGCCATTCTTTTTTCTAGAATCTCTCTTTGCCTATTGATTGCCGTTAACGGTTGCCCTCCTCCTCCTATACAGCCACCTGGACAATTCATTACCTCGATAAAATGATACTTTTTATGCTCTTGCTTCATTTTTTCTAAGAGGCGTTCCCAGTTAGGTAAACCGTATACGACAGCCACTTGGATCATGACATTTCCGATAGTAAGTGTTGCTTCTTTAACTTCTTCTAGTCCTCGAACTGGGGTATAGTTTAATAATGCTTCTTGATCTTTTCCTGTCAGTAAATAATGAGCAGTTCGAATAGCTGCTTCCATTACACCTCCACTATTACCAAATAAGACACCTGCTCCACTTCCTCTTTCCAATAAAGAATCGAAGTGTTGAGAAGAGATTTTTGTAAAATCTATTCTTTTTTCTCGTAACATTAAGCCTAATTCACTAGTTGTGATAACATAATCATTATCTCTTGTGATTTCTTTATGCCAAAAAGTACTACTTGATTTTAGTTCTTCGCGGAATGCTTCACTTTTCTTTGCGGTACATGGAGTTATCGCTACCGTAATTATTTTGGTTGGATCCAAATTTTTTATTTGTGCAAAATAGGTTTTAATCATTGTTGTTTGCATACCAATTGGACTTTTACAAGTAGATAAATTCTTTATCCAATCAGGATGGTAAATTTCTACATATTTCACCCAAGCTGGGCAGCAACTAGTTAATTGAGGCAAGTTCTTGTTTTCTTTTATTCTAAAGACCAACTCACTAGCTTCTTCCATGATGGTTAAATCAGCGCCAAAAGTGGTATCGAATACATAGTCAAACCCTAATTCTTTTAAAGCTCCTACCATTCTACCCTCAACATTGGTCCCTGCTTCTTCTTTAAATTCTTCTCCCAAGGCAACCCTGACAGCAGGAGAAGTTAATGCGATGACGATTTTATCTTGATTTTCAATTTCTTGAGCTACTTTCTTGTAGTTATATTTAGGGACAATTGCTCCCATTGGACAGTTCAAGATACATTGACCACAAGAAACACAGGCTGGGTGGCTCTTTACTTTGTTTTTATATTTTATACCAACTACGTTTTGGCAGATATCTTTACAACGACCACAATTAATGCACTTTTCCATGATTCTAGCAATTCCTGGATTATCTTCATCGATAGGAATTCTTTTGTCTTCTTTTTCAGGAGGATTTTCTTCTGTTGTAATTTCTTCCATAAACTCTTGATGAACTCCGCAAACTGGACAACAGTAATCTCCTTGTTCAACCAAATCGCCATTTTCTTCGATATAGCCACATAACTTACAGCGGTACTTCTTCTTTGGGGGTTGTTCTTCGATTACCTCTTCCATCATTTCTTTGCCTACTCCGCAAAGAGGACAAGTATACCCATCTGGTAATTCTTCCATTTCTTCAATATAACCACATATTTTACATCTAAACTTCTTCACATTTTCCTCCATTACATTCTAAGCAATATCGAAATGGTTAAATTATAGTTTATCGCTTGAAATTTGTCTAGATAATTCTTACTTTTTAGTTGATTGAGTAATTTCGAGTCATAGAAATCAAACAGTTTACCACAGCTTAAACATTCAAGATGAAAATGATCTTGATAAAAATCATAACGGTCTATTTGTTTTTAACAGACTAATCTTTCCTTCTTTTACGAATTGTTTTACATTGCGATAGACTGTTGCTTGACCAATACTGGCATCTATCTTTTTGACTTCATCATAAATTTCGTAAATTGTTGGATGATTGTGATTATTTTTGATGATGTCTAAAATCAATTCTTTTTGTTTAGTGTTTCGGTATTTCATAACACTCCTTATTGATAATGATTATCGGTTAATATTATATCATTGTAAAAAAGAAATGCAAGCTTTTTTAGAGTTTTGTTTTGGTTAAAACATCGTAAATTTGGTAGAGCTTTTGAACATTATTTTCTAAAAAGTAATAATGTTTAATATAGAAAGTTAACATGATTAAAAAGATGACAAACAAAATTGTAATTGCGATACTTGGCATGATAACTAGGAAATATAAACTGAAAAAAGTAAGGAGCGCAAAAGTTATCGTAACGAGAAGATGAATTAAACGTTCATGTTGATAAAAGGAAATATGGATGAGGAGATCTTCTTTTAATCGCTCATGTTCAGAAGCTTTGACTTTGTTTATTTGCTTTAAATACTCTTCTATTTTTTCTTTCATTTTTTTTAGGAATAATATATACTCCCTACACCTACTTTCTTAGATAATATTATTCTTGTATCTTTATGTTTTAATTTTATCATACAATGTTAAGTAAGAGAGCTTTTTTCGTTATTTTTTTTACTATAGGTACTTTCCTTTACTTTTCTCATATAATTTAATAGAAAATGCAAAAACATGAATTGACAAAAAAAAATTATTAGTGTACTATTATATTCATGAGTTATCTTTTGGTGGTAATTCAAGTACTTTGGGTCTATAGCCAAGTGGTAAGGCGTGGGACTGCAACTCCCTGATCGTTGGTTCAAATCCGACTAGGCCCTCCAAAGATTGCGGATGTAGTTTAGTGGCTCGAATACGGCCTTGCCAAGGCTGTGACGGGGGTTCGATTCCCCTCATCCGCTCCATAAGATATAACTGTCGAACTTTTTAGTTCGATTTTTTCTTTATTATATAATGCTTACAATTTTTAAAAGTTTTCAATGAACGAAAAGTGAACGAAAAATGAACGAAAAGTGTTGATAATATTTTTATAACTATATATAATATTATTGGGTGATACTGATGAAACTAATCGAAAATGAATATTGTGAATTAAAAAGTATATTAACAAAAGATATTAAAAAGGAAATTATTGCTTTTGCAAATACTAATGGTGGCAAAATTTATATCGGTATAGATGATAAAAACACCATTCTTGGAGTGAATAATATCGATGATACATTGCAGGCATTAACTGGAATGATTAATGAAGGCATTAAACCATCATTAATAGAATACACAAAAATTAAAACCGAAAAGATTGATGATAAAGACATAATTATTATTGAAATTCAAAGCAGTCCAAATAAACCTTATTATTTGGCTGATAAAGGTCTAAAACCAAGTGGTGTATATTTAAGACATGGGTCTTCTTCTATTTCCGCAACTGATGAAATGATAAGAAAAATGATATTTGAACATGCTTCATTAAGATTTGAAGAAATGATTTCTAGAAAACAAGATTTAACTTTTGATTATTTGGAAAAAAAATTTAAAGATAATCATTTAACATTTGATAAAAACAAGTATAAATTACTAAATATTATTAATGATAAAAACAAATATACAAATTTAGGATTGCTATTATCTGATGAGTGTCCTTATACAATAAAATGTGCAATATTTAATGGGACGAATAAAATAGAATTCCGTGACAGAAAAGAATTCACTGGTTCAATTTTAAAACAAGTTGATGACATATTTGAATATTTTGAATTATTTAATAAAATTAGTGGTAAAATCATTGGTTTAAAAAGAATTGACACAAGAGATTATCCAGAGTATTCATTAAGAGAAGCCTTACTAAATGCTGTAATACATAGAAGTTATTATTTTGATAGTAGCATAATGGTAACACTTTATGATGATAAATTTGAAATACTTTCTATGGGTGGATTAATAGATGGAATAACTATGAAAGAAATATTTAAAGGTGTATCCTTATCTAGAAATCCAAATTTAGCAAATATATTTTATAGATTTGGATATGTCGAATCATTTGGAACTGGTATCGGAAGAATCATGGATAGTTACACCCAATACGATAAAAAGCCAATTTTTGATGCAACCGAAAATACATTCTCTATCATACTTCCAAATGTGAATTACGTAGAAGCTCCAAATAGATCAAGTATTATTTCTCCAAGTTTGTCACAAGCAGACATAATTATTAATTACTTAAAAGAATATAATAAAATTAATAGAAATGAAGTAGAAAAATTATTAAACATTTCTAAAACAAGAGCATATCAAATTCTTGATGAACTGCTGAAAAAAAATATAATAAAAAAAGAAGATACTGGTAAAAACACCTATTATGTGTTAAGATAATATTGGATTGATTTTTTATATAAAAAATCATTGAGAAGCAAAAAGTTGTAGATAACTACGACACTCGCTCCATTTAGACATCAAAGAGCTTAGTCTTTACTAAGTTCTTTTTTCATACCTTCATGTGGTCAGCTCGAAGGCACCTAGACTTCTCTACTCTACTGTCTTATATTTATCATACATAATAATTTTATAGAATTATATAATATTTTAAGAAATTTTTTTGTGAAATCTTTCAGAAACTTAAATCCTATTTTAGAAAATTATTGTTATCAAAAAAATGGTCAAAAAGAAGAAATCTATGATTCAATAGATATTAAAGATATAGTCAAAGATTATAACATTCATATCATTATTGATAATCAAACTACCACATTAGAAAACGACTACGATGTTTTTAAATGGTCGTATCCGTTAGATACAAAATTTTGGTAATTTAGAAACGCACATGTAAATTGACATAATCAACTAGTGTGTGATAGTTATAAATATTTTAATAATTCAAGAAACTCTATATATCCTTAAGGTTTTAAAGTAGTAACAACAAATATATCTATTCTTTATATAAGTATTCATCTGGAATATTCGGATAACCTCTCATATAAAAATTAAAGATATCATTTAATAATTGAATGCATAAGTTGTATGTCTTATCATTAATTTTATTATTTTTATATTCAATATCAATTTTATTCTTAGAATCAAAATATAACTTTTCGTATTCACTAGATACTATATTTTTAATATTTATTATATTATTGAAAATATTACTAATTTCACTAATTTCTCTTTCAATTTTCTTATCTACTAATTTTTCAATTCTTTCTAGCATTTCATATAAAGAAAGTGCCAAATAATATTTTGATAAATCTTCATTATATATTTTTTCATATTTAACAAAAATTTTTTTTAATTCTTCTACTGAATAATTAGTTATATTATTTTCTTGCAAAGAAGAACAACAAGATGAATCTAAAATATAGCTTTTAAGTGATATTTTATTTAATTTTATTGTTTTTTCTATCTGATAATCATCCTCTGATAATTCAACAAGTTGATTAGCATTAGTAATGAAATTAAACATTTTATTACTAATTTCATCTTGTATTTTATCTATATCAGCATATGACTCTAATATTTTTAAGTTTAAATCTGCACTCATAAATTACCACCTAACAACCATATAAATAATCATAAATAACGCTCCAGCAACAAAACTAGCAATTAAAAATAATATAAGCGCATTAGTAAAACCTTTATTTTGAGAAGAATTAGATGAATGAGCACTTAAAATTCTTACTTTCGGTTTATTCATTTGTCTTGTTTGCTCTTTTTGTTGTTTTATCATTTGATTTTTTTGTTTCAATCTCGCCTTGGCTTCTTTGAACAAAAAATTAATTTTCTTCCTTGTGTTGTAAATCTTTTTGTTCTTTTTCTGCTTTTAGGCTTTTAATACTTGAAAATGTTTTCCCATCGGGAATTAAACCTGCTGACATAGTTTCAATTAATTGTTTCTCTGGTAATCCTTTTTTTCTTCTTTCAAAATTTTCTTTTTGAATACTTATATTAGCTCGAACTATATTATGGTCGTTCTTCCCAAATAAAGACCAGTATGTACCTTTTTCAAATTTTACTCCATTCTGATTATAAGTTTTAGAAATAATATCTTGCATCCCTCTTTTGATAGACCATAAATCCGTATTTTGATTACTCTGATTTAATATGTTTATATTTTCTAAAAAAGATTTTGTAAAATGAAAATCATGTTCGGTCCATTCTGTTTTTTTAGGTTTTATTTCTTTTATTTGATCATCAACAACTACTTTACCATCTTGGAATCTTTTAAGCATTTGTGCTGTTTCTGTTAAGTTTTGTAATCCTTTTTTTGTCATTACATCTTCATCAGATAAATGCATTTGATCTCCTATAACATCAATGAATCCAGATTGTTTTTGTTCTATTTGATATAATACTTTCTCTACCATTGCTCTTTTTTGAGAACTTTCAGTTAGTGTTGCTTCATTATACATAAATTCAACGCCAGAAGGTTTCTTAATTCCATCAAAGCAAGATATTATTTCTTCAATAGTTATTCCAAAATATTTTTCCCATACCATAGAATATGGAGAACCTTTATCTGATTTATTTTTTTCTACAAGTTCATTAAATACCTCAACTGTATTTATCAACATTGTTCCATTTGATAATTGTCTATTATTTTTTTCAATATAGTCCATAGACATTTTTACATAGGCTTTCATCTCAGCCAGTATTTGGTCGTGATCACGTAATCCTTTTCCTTGCTTTAATAAATGGTCAATATGGCCTTGGTCAAACAAAGCATGATATCTCATATGCTTTTTATTGGAATAACAAAACTGTAATGCTTTGCTCGTTAAATATGGGTCAAAAACCTTTCCATTCATAGTTTGATAAATAGAGTTATCAAATTTTCCTGTCGCTACAATTATCGTATCTATAGATTTATCACGTTTTATCAATTCGGATAAACTTTTCATTTCATCATAAGATACATCTTTGATATTTTCAAAATCATCATTCATGGAGCGATTAAACTGGGTTATAAAATTATCGCCATATTTTTGGCCTAAATAATTAAATGCTTCACTAATTCTACTTTGAGATACTAATGTTAAACAATAATCTAACTCTTGACCATTAATTCCTAGTCTTTCTAATTTTACTTTTGCTTTTTGAACATCACTCATTCGTACATTATCTAAATAACTAATTAATCCATCTTGATATTTTTGATACAAAGTTCTTTTTGCTTCTTCTAATTGTTGTAGTGACATTATGGAATCAAAGTTTGGAATAACGTCTTCAACTTTCATGTTTGGAAACTGACCACATATATTTTCAATGTAATCTTTTAGTTCTTCTTTTGTATTAATATCAGTTATCATTAATAAATCAATTTGTTGCTGGCTTAAATATATTCCATTTTGTTCTGTGTTCAAATCTAAGGTTGCTAAATCGGTTTGCTGTTGCTCTCGGTTTATTTTCATTAATTCTTGAATTTGTTTTTGAAATTCAAGAAAGTCATTAATAACTTTTTGAGCAAGTTCATCTATTCTTGGTATTATTACAGTTTCTAGGTCATCAGAAGAATCTTTAAACATATTTATCGCTTTAGATATTTTATCTTCATCCATCAAACCCTTATATTTATTATTTATTTGTAATGCAATATTATTAATGTATTGTTCAATATATTTATTTTTTTGTTTCATATCCATAAATTATCACCACCTCTGCTAAAGACTCTACACTCTGTACAATATAATTATAACAAATTTTTCTGCTTTTTAATATAAGCAACATATAAAAATGGTTCCACAATATAGGAACCATAACTACTTAACTATCATAATTTCACTTAATTATTTAATCTTTAGTAACTAAATAAATATCTTTTGCTTCTATTCCTTCAGATACATATAATTTAGGAGTTTCATCTTCTGGAATATCATATAATTTTAGTGCCTTGGTAGATACTCTTTTAGAGTTGCCATTTCTAATGAAAGAATCAAAAATATAGAAAATGGACATATTACCTTTGAATACAAGGATTATAAAGATAACTCTAAAATTAAAGATATGACTATTACAGCCGATGAATTTATTAGAAGATTTTTACTTCATGTTTTACCTGATAATTTTACTAAAATCAAACATTACGGTATTCTTACTAATAGAAACAAAAGAGCTAATATTAAATTTTGTAGATTACTTATTTCTAGAATTTTATCTAATGAATTTCTTTCTGCTATCACTAGAAAATTACATGAATTTAAATGTGAAAAGTGTGGTTCTAAAAACTTCAGTTACTCTTTTTGTTACAATGCTCATCGATCCTGATTAACCTAATTTTATATTTCCGTTTTCGAGAGATCCCCTTCTCTCTCATGGGGTAAGGGGAAATCCACCCTAAAATGGAATAGAATGGTTATTTCGATATAAATGGATAGCTTTACTTTTCTATATTTCCTTCAAATACTAAAAAAAGGAAAACTTACTTTCCCCTTATACGACTTCTCGTCAAAATTTAGGTACAATATTTTTATAACACATATTCAATTGTTTTGTATATTTTATTTATTTTAAAATAGATTTATGTTTTCTAATATTTAATACTTTACTTGAAATATCATCATACAATTCACAATTATCAACATAAAATTGCTCGAATATATCCATATTATTTTTACATTTATCCAAAGTTGCTTTTACTAATGCTTGTTCTTCTTCTGCAGTAATACTTAAACATGGATTAGATAAACGTTTTTTCATTTGTAAATAATCTTTTGAATCATTTAATACTATCGAAGATATAAGTCGCATTGGAATATCGTCACATTCACTATCGTATAATGTACCTTCATTAGATTCTTTCATTCTATAAATTCTAGTTTGTGTTGGATCCAAGAAATAACTTTTCCCATCTTTGAAAGCAAAAGATATTGCGTGATTT
>CASFOW010000019.1 GCA_949296705.1 uncultured bacterium | reverse complement strand
TACCTTACCTTTTGTAATATTATATCTAAATTGTTTGACTATTTAAAGTCTATTATTTTTTTGTTTTTTCTAGTAGAATAGTAATTAAAAAGATAGAAACAAATAAATAAAAGTGTTGTTTCTATCTGAACTGTAACAAAAAAGTCAGCAAATACTTGAAAAACACTTGAGAGAACAAGCAAAATTATATATAATATAAGCAAAACAAAAAATAGGAGGGTTATATGGGAGAAGATATAATAAAAGGAAAAAACGTAAAAATACATCCAACAGCATTGATTTATCCTAATGTAGTATTACATGACAATGTTTTTATAGGACCATATTGTATTATAGGGGAGCCAACCTCTTCATATTATCAAGATCCTGAACATCATGAATTTAAGAAAACTGAAATAGGAGCTAATTCTATTATTCGATCACATTCAATTATTTATGAAGACGTAAATATTGGAGAAAATTTTCAGACTGGGCATCATGTTACTATTCGAGAAGACAGTCATATTGGAAAAAATTGCTCGGTTGGAACTTTAAGTGACATACAAGGAACTGTTTGTATAGGAGATTTTGTACGAATACATTCAAATGTGTTCATCGCCCCACTAACAACTATTAAAAATTATGTTTGGATATTTCCACATGTAGTAGTTACAAACGATACTTATCCACCTCTTAATAAGTTAGAAGGAGTGACTATTGAAGAATGTGCAATAGTTGCGGCCGGCGCAGTTATTTTGCCCGGTGTTACAGTAGGTAAGCATGCCTTGGTAGTAGCAGATGCATTAGTTAGTAAGGATGTTGCTCCGCATTGTGTGGTAATGGGACACCCTGCTAAGTATAGATGTCAGGTAGAAGAAATTCTAGACAATGATGAAAATAGAGTTTACCCATGGCCAGACTATTTAAAAGATTTTAGGGGATATCCTTGGCAGGTGGAATCTAAAGAAAAACAAAAAAAATTATAAAATCATAGTTACAATAGCGGAGGTAAAAATGGCAATTGGCATAATAGCAAATGACAAAACGAACAAGTTGCATTTGAATAAAAAAAATAAATATTACGATTCAACCTTTAAAGTTTTGCTAAATGATACAAATGAGTCGCATGCAATAATTGCAAGTAATATTAAGCCTGGTGCTACAGTATTAGATATAGGATGCGCTCAAGGAATAATTGGCGAAGCAATTCATAAGTCTAATTGTAAAATATATGGGATTGAAATAGATGAAGAAGCAATTAAAATTGCTAAAAAGACAAACTATTATCAAGAAATATATAATTTTGATATATCAGATAAAAAGAGTAAAATTTATCAAGAATTTTTTAGTACAAACATAACATTCGACTATATTTTGTTTTCAGACGTATTAGAACATTTATTATTCCCAGATGAAATACTATATGAATTTTCAAAAAAACTAACCCCAAAAGGCTCTATACTTATCAGCTTGCCTAACATTGCTCACTATGATGTTATTGATGGGCTATTGAACGAAAAATTCAACTATTCCGAAATGGGAATACTAGATAATACACATCTTCGCTTTTTTACAAAATACTCTTTTGCTGAATATATAAAAACTTTAAATGATGATGAAGGTTTAACCAACTGTAAATTTGATTTAGAAGTAATAGGTAGAACCATAATCAAACCTGAGTTTTATGAAGACTACAAATGTTTAAGTGAAATAATATCAAAAAATGAACAGTTGCTGGTGTTGCAAAATATTTTTAAGCTAACAAAAATTGATCAGCAAGCTGAAGCAATTAATCTTGAAAGGATTTTATTAGAAAATAGAGTAAATATTACCAAAACAATTAATGATGAATTACTAATTAATCAGAAAAAAATAGATGAATCTCAGTTGGAAATTCAAGAATTAAAAGAAAAAGTTGAATTACTGAAAAATCAAAATGAAACCTTAAAGAAAAATAGTACTAGTTTACAAAAGCAACTTGATCTAATTTATAATAGTAGTTCTTGGAAGATAACTGTGCCAGCAAGACAAGTGATGAAAAAAGTAAAAAAAAGTAATGCTGAAAAAAATAATCACTCAATTTATGAAAAGTCAATATTATATGTAGTGCAGTCATGGGTAGATATAAATAACCCTAATAATACTCATATTGGTGGGACAACTTTGCATGTGTTGGAACTTGTTAGCCACTTAAAAGATAAATATAATATATATATATTAACTGCTATTGATAATGAATATGTTTTAATTACCTTTGAAAACGGAGAACAAATAATCCACAGCCTTGGACTTCAAGTGAAAATATATAGATATGACTGCTATCATTATGAATTTTTGTATATGATCAACAATCTTATTGATACCTTGCAGATTGATCTTGTTCATATCCAGCATATAATTAATTTTCCGTGTGATTTGCAATACATTTCGAAGAAAACTAGAGTCATTTTAACATTGCATGATTATACAATTCTATGTCCGAATTACTTTTTAATTGATCAAGAAAAAAAATATTGTCAGGAAGCTGGAACCAAGAAATGTTTAAAATGCTCACGGGGTATATATATAGAAACAAGGAATAACGCAGTGAATAATTTACTAAAATCAGTTGATAAAATAACAGTCCCAGACGCCAGCGTGATAACAGAAGTAAAAAAGTACTATAATTATGATAAGTTTATTATCGTTCCAAATGGAATTGAACCATCAACATTTTCTAAATTTGATTACTGTGACAAAATTCCTAAAAAAATTAAAAATATTGCTTTTATAGGTGGTTTAAATATACATAAAGGCTCACATTTAGCCAAACAAATAATAAAAAATAACGACGAAAACATCATGTATCATTTATTTGGAACATCAAATGATAAGTTTTTTTTAAAAAATTATAAAAATTATATATATCATGGTGAATATAAAAAGAAACAATTGCCTAAATTATTAAATGATAATCATATTGATGTAGTACTAATGCTTTCGATTTGTCCAGAAACGTTTAGTTATGTTTTGAGCGAAACTGTATACGCAAAAGTTCCTGTCATTGCATTAGATGTTGGTGCAATAGGAAACAGAGTAAAAGAAATGGATGTTGGAATAGTATTAGATAGCAATTCGGATTATAAAAAAATAATTAGTGCAATTAAAGAAATTTTAAAAAAGCAAAATTATAATAAATACATAAAAAATTTACAATTGGCAGAAGTACCTCAATTAAAAGAAATGATTATTTCTATCGAAAAACTATACGATTGTATTGTTCCTGAAGGAACAGATAAAAATGATGATCTAATAAATAAGTTTTTGAGAAAATTAAAAATAAAATATAAAATAAAAAGAACGGAGTAGAGAAAATGTTAGTATTCACATCTATATGCATGAATTATTTACCTAAAGCATTAACACTAGGCAAATCATTAAAAAACACAAACAAAAATGTTAAATTTTTTATAATATTGTTAGAGAGAGAGATACCAAAAGAATGGCCTAAAGAAGCAAACAAAATTGTGGATAAAGTGATCTTAGCAAAAGATTTAGGCTTTGAAGATTTTGATAAGTTTATTTTTAAACATTCAATAGTAGAAGCTTCAACTTCCGTGAAAGGACAAGCATTGGTACATTTACTACAAAATTATGATGATAAAGTCCTATATATTGATCCAGACATAAAAATTTATTCATCTTTAAAAGAGTTATCGGATATTTTAGACAAGCATTCTATTATTCTAACTCCACATTTGACAATACCAGAAAAAAATGAAATTGATATTAATAATAATGAGTTGTGTGCACTCCAACACGGTGTATATAACTTAGGATTTGTTGGAGTAAAAAATGATGAAGAAGGGATGAAATTTGCAAACTGGTGGAACAATAGGCTTTCACTATATTGCTATGATGATATTCCAAGAGGAATTTTTACAGATCAAAGATGGTGCGATTTAGCGCCAGCCTATTTTGACGTTTATATTATGAAAAATCCAGGTTATAATATGGCACCATGGAACTTATCAACTAGAAAAATAAGCTACAAAAATAACAAAATTTTAGTAAATGAAAAATATGAATTAGTATTTTTTCATTATTCTGGTTTTGATAGCGGGGCAAATCAGACGGTTTTTGATTACTACGTACCTGATAAAAAAAATTATATTTATAAGTTGAGAAACGAGTATATTAAAGAGATGAATGAATATGGCCAACAAGAAATAGGAAATTATCAGTGGACATATGATAGATATTTTAATGGTCAGAAGATTGATAGAAACATTAGAATCGAATATAGAAACAAAAAATTTTATGACACAATTGATACCAATCCATTTTCTCTCAGTAATGAACATTTAGATTATTTAATGAATGGAACTTTAAGGCCTAGTAAGGGTGATGAAAATTCATCTAACGCTTCACCATTAAGAACCCTTTTTAGAAGAATAGTACCATTAAAAATAAGAAAATTTTTAAAGCACAGAGAAGGATAAAGAGAGAAAATATAAAAATATATTCGATGTTTTATAAATAAGGACATTAGAAAGAGAGGTAGCTAACTTATGTTTAAGATAAATAAAAAACTTTTAAAAAAAAATAAATTGCTTATTTTTTCTTCCTTATTATGCTTTTTTATTTTCTTTGTCCTATATAGAATAGTACCAATGACTTATGATGGTTGGGCTAGTAAATTTACTTACCCATCGACTGGTGGAATAATAAATTATATTTATTATTTAATTTTTGAATGTTATTTTTATACGAATGGCAGATTAGTCTCTAATTTTATATGCGGCATATTAGAGTCTTTTACCTCTGAGATTCCTTTAGATTTTTTTAATGCGCTTTGTATTTTAATAATGTATATTTTTATATATTTAATATGCAAAAAGAAAAATGGAGATCAGAAAAAATTCTTTTTTGGGCTTCTCTTATTTTCTGGATTAATTCTATTAGTTAGTCCGCCAATGAGAACAGAAGTTTTATTTTATGCTAATTCTGCTTATATTGTGCCAATACCATTTTTCCTAATTTACTATTACCTATTACAGAAAGTAATAGATGATAAGTTTAAAGGAAAAAAAATACTAATATTAATGTCGGTAATAAGTTTTTCTATCGGAATGTGGATGGAACATATTTCGTTTGGATTTGCAGCAGTTATTTCACTAATAACTATTATTCAGTTTATAAAGAAAAACAAAAATAGATTTAAATTATTGATACCAAATATATTTGCTATTGCTGGATTTTTGTTGATGATGCTATCTCCAGGATTAAAAAATAATAGGGAAATCGTAAGTTCTAGTCCATTAATTGAAACTCTAGCTAATAATATAAAATCAATATATGTAGATATAGTTTCTCAGAATACTCATTTATTTTTTATTCTTTTTCTTCTAATTGCATTTATAATATTTACTAAAAAAAAGAAAAAACATATAGATTATATAATGGGGACAATTTCTTCTGTAATATCAGGAATATTTTTAGTTGCCATGATTTATAAAACTTTCTTTTTTTCATCATTGGAATTTATTAATACTCTTTTTCCACCAACCTATTACAGTGCTGAAATAATCCCTATTATAATAAGTATACTAGTTATGCTTCCAGTGATTATATTTTCAATTTTTAAAGTAGAAAACAAAGAGTTATCATTATATGTTTTTGGGATAGGTATATTGTGTTTATTACCAATGTTAATAACACCTAATACCGGGGCAAGAATATCGTCTATTGGTTTCTTTGCATTAGTAATTATATCCGTGATATACTTTTATGAATTAAATGACTTCCGCCTAATAAAAGGAATAATAATAACATTATTTATAATTGCACTAGATCATACAATTTTACTCGGTAGAAGAATCAATGATGTAACTGAAAAAAGAGATAGAATATTGCAAACAACTCTAGAAAAGCAAGAAATGAATGAATTTGATTATTCTTGCTATATAGCTATACCGATATATGAAGCAAATGACATGTTTAGAACAGGCGCTATTTCACAAGAAACAGTTCACTATGACGTGTTTTTAGAAGCATACCAATTAGACAGAAGAACTAAAGTATTGTTTTATAATCATAATATATCAGCTTTAAAACAAGTGTGCATCGAAAACGATAAAATAGTATTCAAAACAGATGTAGATAAAGATGAAAAAATAAAATTAAAAATTAACTACGGGGATAGTTATAATACACTAGAAACAATTATTGATACAGATTGGTTAAATGAGGATTACTCGATAGAAGCAAAAAAAGGCTATTATATTGTTGATTCTTATTATAATAATGGAATAGACGATCAAGTGATAACTGACCACTTCGAATTATATATAGATTAGCAAAATTAGTATCACATAAAAGGGCAACTAATTTTGTAAAAAGAGGTACATAATGAAAATAAATAATCATAACCAAAATAGTAATATATTAGCAAAAAATAGTTTAATCGTTTTTATTTTGACTACTTTTGGTAGCGCACTAAATTATTTGTGTCAAATACTAATGGGAAGATTTTTTTCAGTAAGTAATTATGGTATTGTGAATACAATCTTTTCATTGACGATTATTGTTAGTGTGATTGGCAGTACTGCTTCTATGATTTTATCAAAAGTAATTTCAGAAAATCGTAAATCAGGTGCTGGCTTATGCTATAAGATTTTATCAGTAGTTAACATCGTATGTATAATCTTATTTTTAGCAAGCATAATCATTAGTCCTTTATTTGCTCATTTCTTAAATTGGAATTATTTAATTGTTGTCTTGGCAATAATAAGTTTGGTAACTAGCATTTATCCTATTGTATATCAAGGAATATTTGGTGGATTAGGTAAATTTGTCAGTTTAGGTTTGTATACTTTAATTATACCTGTAATTAAGATATTCAGTTTGATCTTAATCGTTTTATTGAATATAGATGGTCTCTCTGAAGTATACTCTATATTATTATCCATCATTTTAGGAAATATTATTTCTTTAATAGTGGGCTACATCATAACTAGAAAGAATGTTAAGGAAATAAAAAAAAGCAATAGAAAAGTTCGATATATATGGCAAGAATATAAAAATGTATTTTATGCGAATATTTTGATAATGTTTCTAATGAACATCGATATTTTATATTTAACTTGTTTTTATGATTCTGAAACAATAGGATTATATAGTTCAGTACTTGTATTTGGAAAAATGATATATTACTTTGTTACAGCACTTGTAACAGTAATGTTACCATTAATTTCAAGAAATAGAAAAGATTCAAAATACGTTGACAAAATGTTATATAAAACATTAACATATACTATTATTCTGACATTAATTTTCTTGATTCCAACTAATGTTTTTGGAAAAGGCATTTTAAATATTGTGTTTGGTAGTAAATATGATCCGGCCATTATATATTTAAAATATGCAAGTTTAATTTCCTTATCATATAGTCTGAATCTAATATTATTAAATTACCTAACAGGAATCAATAAAGTAAAATTTATGAAGAAAACTTTAGTAATAGGAAGTATATTGGCAACAATTATTCTAATTGCTATAAATCGCTATAAATATGCATCATTAATAATAATTTTTCTAATCAACATATTTATATTTATCATAAACCTTTTAGCAATAAAAAACAAAAAATTAGGGGGTAGTAAATAATGGAAAAACAAAGATTATTATCAGTTATAGTACCATGCTATAATGAAGAAGAAAAAGTATATAAGAACATATTAAAAATGTCTAAAATAATCTCGGAATTTTATGATAATTACGAAATTATTTGTATAAATGACGGTAGTAAAGATAATACGAAAAAAGAGTTAGCAAAAGCAAGTAAAAAAGATAAAAAAGTAAAAATAATCAGTTATGATAAAAATAAAGGAAAGGGCCATGCGTTAAAAGTAGGAACAGAGAAGGCAAAAGGTGAGTTAGTTGTATTTATTGATTGCGATTTAGAACTACCACCATCATATATAAAGAAGTATATTGCAATAATGGATAAAGAGAATGCCGATGTAGTTATTGCCTCTAAGATGCATAAAGATTCCATTATCAATTATCCTCTAAAAAGAAAAATTTTAAGCTTTTGTTATTATTTACTTTTAAAAATATTATTTAATTTAAAAGTTAAAGACACTCAAACTGGATTAAAACTATTTAAAAAAGAAGCAGTAAAAAAAGCCATGGAAATAGCAGAAATAGAGGGATTTTCTTTTGATATCGAAGTATTGTCACTTATTAATAGACTAGGTTATAAAATCGTTGATGCACCTATTGAATTGAATTTTACCAGAGAGCATGCAATGGGAAGAATCAAATTGAAGGATATTACTAAAATGTTCGGTGATACTATAAAAATATTTTACAAGTTAAAAATAAAAAAGCAGTATGATAAAATGTTAGAAGCCAAATTAGGAAAACAAAAAAATCTATATTATTTTTTAGGCACTGAGGCTGAAGTAATGAAAATGTACAATGTTATTGCCGAATCCATAAAAAGAGGATATAATGCTATTATTGTTTCAAATGGACAAAATATTATCAATGATAGCCCGTACTTAAATTTAATCAACAAAAAAGTAGATGTTGATTTAACAAAATATGCTCCAAAGAAAAAGGGAATTAGTAGCTATTTAAAATGGTTCATCAAGACAAGAAAGTTAGGTATAAAAGTATTTAAAAAGCAAAAATTAAGATTTGATTTTGATAATAGTATTATGGTGGTTCATGGTGATACTATGTCTACCTTAATGGGAAGCATGATAGCAAGAAAGGTAAAACTTAGATACGTTCACATAGAAAGTGGAATTAGATCTTTAAATTGGTTTTCTCCATTTCCTGAAGAGATTGATAGATACCTTTCCTCAAAGCATTCTATTTTAAATTTTTGCCAAAGTGATATCGCGACTGAATATGCTGAAAAGTATTTTAAAGCGGAAGCAATAAATACCCACTATAACACTGGAATAGAGATATTATATTATGCTTTAGAGCAATGCAAAAAGCAAAAATTAAAAAGCCCTTATAAAGGAAAATATTTTGTATTTGCAATTCATCGACAAGAAAATTTATTAAATAACTCTTTTATGAAAAATACTATCAATGAAGTAGATAATCTATCAAATAAGATGCATTGTATTTTTATCTATCATGAACAAACAAAATTCACTTTAGAAAAGTTAGGACTATGGGATAAAATTATGAAAAATAAGGATATCACCATTATAGGAAGACAAGATTATATCAATTTTATAAATATCATCAAACATTGCGAATTTATAATCGGAGATGGATGCGGTAATCAACAAGAATTTTTCTATATGGGAAAGCCCTATCTTATTATGAGAACAAAGGTCGAAGTTAAAACGGAAGGGCTAGGTTGGAACGCTTTACCATTTAATAATGACTTTGATAATATAAAATATTTTTATAAAAACTATAAGAAATATACTAAAGAACCTATAAAAATGGACGAAAAACCTAGTATTATAATCATGAATAGAATTGATAAGTTATTTGAAGAATTCAAAGCAAAGGATGGTAAAAAGAATGTTTAATTGCGGAATGTTAAAATTTAGAAAGATAACCTCTCCTTCTAAATCAGAAATTGGAGCATTAACCCCTATTGAGGGAGGAGTAGAAATACCTTTTGATATTAAAAGAATTTATTATATATATGACGTAAATGATAGTGTAATACGCGGAAAGCATGCACATGAAAGACTTCATCAAGTGCTGATTTGTGTACACGGTAGCATTGATATTAGGGTTGAAAATTTCTTAGGCGAACAAGTTTATACTTTAAATGACCCATCAGTTGGTTTATATATTGGCCCTGATAATTGGCGCGAAATGTTTAATTTTAAGGATGATGGCGTATTATTAGTTTTAGCTTCAGAACAATATGATGAAAATGATTATATAAGAGATTATGATGAGTTTTTAAAACATAATGAGAAAAAGTATGGGGTGAAGAAATAATGAAAGAAATTCCATTTGCCAGTTTTAAACCTTTACATGAGAAAATAAAAAAAGAAATGCTAGAACAATTTGAAAGTATCTATGATAATGGTTGGTTTATTAATGGCAAAAAGGTAACTGAATTTGAAGAAGCCTATGCAAAATATTGTAATAGTAAATACTGTATCGGTTGTGGTAATGGCCTAGAAGCTATAGAATTAACTTTAAAAGGATTTGGAATAGGGAAAGGCGATGAAGTAATCGTTTGTGCACATACTTTTATTGCCAGCGCTTTAGCTATATCTAAAGCAGGGGCAACTCCAATTTTGGTAGATGCGGAGTCAGACTATTGCCTAACTGATGTAACGAAAATAGAAGAAAAAATAACAGATAAAACGAAAGCAATTATTGCAGTTCAATTGTATGGACAAGCATGTGATATGGATAAAATAAACGAACTTGCTAAAAAATACAATTTGAAAGTAATAGAAGACGCAGCCCAAGCACATGGTGCATTGTATAATCAAAGAAAAGTTGGCTCTTTAGCAGATGCAGCAGCTTTCAGTTTTTATCCAGGAAAAAATCTAGGAGCTCTAGGAGATGCAGGTTGTGTTGTAACTAATGATGGGGAATTAGCAACTAAAGTAAGAGAATACGCAAACTATGGTGCGATTGAAAAATATCATCATAATGTAAAAGGAACAAATTCCAGATTAGATGAAATGCAAGCAGCATTTCTAAATGTAAAGTTAAAGCATCTAGACGAAACAAATGCTTTCAGACGTCAAGTAGCAGAAGAATATTTAGAAAATATTAACAATCAAGAAATTATATTACCAAAAGTTGCCCCTACTAACGAGCATGTATGGCATATTTTTTCCGTAAGAACAAAAGAACGAGATCTTTTACAAAAATATTTAGCGGATAACGGTATTAATACGGTAATCCATTACCCAATTCCAATACACCAACAACAAGCTTATAAGGAGTTATCAGAAGAAAATTATCCTGTTGCAACAGAAATTGCCAATTCTGTATTAAGTTTACCGATGTATTACGGAATGGCTTCTGAAGATGTTGAATATGTAATTGATATCATAAATAATTATTCAGCGGAGAAAGTAAAAAAATTATATAAATGATAATTCATATTAAATTAAGCTATTAATATAAAAAAATAAAAAAGTAAGTGTAAAATTTTGCAGATGGATTTATATGCATCAATAACGAAACAAGAAGAATTAAAGTGAGAATAAGCTGTCAGAGAATTAGTAATGGAAAAAATATATTAGAAGATATGCAAAAGATATTAATATAGTGGTTAATTACAATAAAAAAACATATAATTAATAAAAAAACAATGCCTTATAGGCGATAATAAATGGTTGTTTTAAGTTGCACGAAGAATCATCAAAATGATGATTCTTCAGAGTGTAGATAAACCCCTAGATTTTTTTCTAGAGGTTTTTTTCTGAAATAATTAAGAAGAAAAGAATGTCATAATGATTAAAGTTGAATATTAATGATATTTTATTTTGTGAAGCATTTATATTTTTGATTATATCAATAGTCCTTAAATATGAAATATAAATATGTTTAACACAAGAAAGTATACTATAATCTATTATTTCGTAGATAATTAAAATAATTGATAAATTTATATAAAAATCCAGAATTTTTATTACTTCTCTGTAACTGATTACTATTTGATATACACCTAAAGATTTGTTATAATACTTATTGTACTAGAAATATAGTTAAGGTAAAATTAAACTGTTTTTCAAAGTGATACTATCAATAGAAAGAAGCGTGATAATGTGGCTCAAAAGAAGGAAAATAACAATAATCAAAAAACTAAATATGCAATTATTGTAGAAAATGTTTCTAAAAGTTTTAAACTAGTTTATGATAAACCATTTACTTTAAAAGAAAGGTTGGTATTTTGGAATAAAAAAACAACCCGTGTAGGAAAACACGAAGTGTTAAAAGGTGTGAGTCTTAAAATAAAGCCAGGTGAGACAGTAGCTTTAATCGGAGTTAATGGTAGTGGAAAAAGTACATTGCTAAAGTTAATGACCAAAATCATTTATCCAACAAGTGGAAAAATTATAATTAATGGAAAACTAACCTCCTTATTAGAGTTAGGAGCAGGGTTCCATCCTGATTTTACAGGAAGAGAGAACATTTATTTTAACGCATCTATCTTTGGATTAACTGCTGCTGAAATTGATAAAAGAGTAGGAGATATTATCGAATTTTCTGAGCTTGGTAGCTTCATTGATAATCCGGTCAGGACTTATTCATCAGGTATGTATATGCGTCTTGCTTTTTCAGTTGCGATAAATGTAGATGCTGAAATTTTACTAATTGATGAAATTCTAGCTGTCGGCGATCAACATTTCCAAGAAAAATGCTTTGCCAAATTACAAGAACTAAAAAAAAGTGGAAAGACAATCGTAATTGTCAGCCATGCCCTTAGTTCAATAAAAGACTTATGTGATCGCGCTGTTTGGATCTATAATGGGGAAATTAGGATGGATGGAAAAACAGATAAAGTGGTGGAAGAATACTTGAAGGTGTGTGGATAATATGATAAAAGAAATGATAAATAATTTATATTCATATCGACAGTTATTAAAAAGTAATGTTCAAAAAGAAATAAGAGGAAAATATAAAGGTTCTTTTTTAGGAGTGCTTTGGTCGTTTGTTAATCCTCTCTTGATGACTTTAGTTTACGCAATAGTGTTCCCATTAATTCTAAAAAATACTGAACCACACTATGTAACATATCTAGTAATTGGAATCTTACCTTGGAACTATTTTACTACGGTAATTAGTCAAGGAACCACCACGATTTTAGGAAATGGTGGAATATTAAAAAAAGTTTATTTTCCACGTGAAATATTTCCGATTTCCGTGAATTTAAGTGGAGTAATTAATTTTCTAATTTCTTGTTTAGTTATGTGTTTATTTTTGATATTTAGTGGTATAGGTTTTAGTTGGTTAATCATCTTCTTCCCATTAATAGTATTAACACAATTTATTATTCAACAGGCAATTATCTTTATCACAAGTGCAATTGATGTATACGTTAGAGATTCAGAATATATCATTAATTTTTTTGTAAACATGTTATTTTACGCAACTCCTATTTTATATTCAGCTGATATGTTTGCTGGTAGTGCAGTAGAATGGTTAATTAAGATTAATCCGATGGCAGTTATTATCAATGCCTATAGAGATATTTTCTATTATCAGACTATGCCAGATATACAGATGTTATTGATTATATTAGTCGTCGCTAGTATTTTATTCTATCTAGGATTACGTATATTTAGAAAATTAGAAAAAGGCTTTGCTGAGGAACTATAATATGAAGTTAGCAGGCGTAGTTGTTTGGTATAATCCTAGTGATAAAGATATTAAAAATATTCACTCCTATATTGATGAATTAGATAAATTATACATCTTTGATAATAGTGAAAAAAAAGATAATAAAAATAAAGTACCCACTTCAAAAAAAATTGAATACATTTCCCAGCATAAGAATCTAGGAATAGCGACAGCCTTGAATATTGCAGCTAATAAAGCTCTAGGCGAGGGGTATTTATATTTACTAACAATGGACCAAGACAGTAAATTTAAAAAAGATGATTTAAAAAAGATGAAGAATCTTGTACAAACTAAGGATTTATCTAAAATAGGTATTATTAGCCCTTGGCATAAAACAAAATTAAAAATAGAAAAACCACAAGAAAAAATAGATTACCCTCTTGATGTTATGACTTCTGGAAATATCATCAATTTAAAGATCTATAAAAAATTAAAAGGTTTCAAAGATTTCTTATTTATTGACGGAGTAGACATCGAGTATTGCTTACATCTAAAAAAAGAAGGCTATAAAATAATGAGATTAAATGAAATAGAATTGGATCATGATTTAGGAGATATATTTTATAGAAAGTTTTTTAATAAGGAATTCATGTGTGATAATCACAATTATTTAAGAATTTACTATATGACAAGAAACTACCGTTATATAAAAAAAGAATATCGTGATATTGCCCCAGAATTTTGTGATGTTTTAGTGAAAATAAAAGGTTTAATTTTTAAAATTATCTTTTATGAAAAGGATAAATATAGAAAATTAAGAAGTATCTTTTTAGGTATAAGAGATTATAAAAGAAAAAAATATGGGAAATATGAAAGTGAGGGATAAAATGCCAGATATCAAATACTTAATAGAAAAATCTAAAGAGACTATAAGTGAAGGCGGAGTTAGGGAATTTGCTAAAAAGTCTTTTCGCTACATCAAAGGTCAGAAAAATCCAATAAATCATAAAAGAAGTTATAAAGATGTACTATTTATAAATGGATGCACTTTACCCCATCCCACTAGATACAGAATAGATCATCAAATTGAACAATTGCTGGCAAATGGGTATACTGCGGATATTATTTTCTACGAGAAGCTCGATTTAGAAATGGCAAAATACTATAGAACGTTTGTGTTTTTTAGATGTCCGGTTACTGATACTATAAAAGAGTTTATTGCGAAAGCTAAGATACAAAATAAAGTTATTTTTTATGATATTGATGATTTAGTATTCGATAAAGAATATACGAAAACCATAAAACATCTAAATAATATGTCTAAAGAAGAGTTAAACTTGTATTATGATGGTGTGACTAGGATGGGAGAAACTTTAAAGTTATGTGATTATGCAATTACTACTACCCCAACACTAGCTAATGAATTAAAAAAATATGTAAAAGAAGTTTTCGTTAATCGAAATGTAGCATCAGAAAAAATGGCAGAATTATCAATCCGAGCAACTAAAAATATAGTAAAGGATGATTCAAAAGTAATACTTGGCTATCTAAGTGGTAGTATTACTCATAATGCAGATTTTGAACTTGTTTTGCCGACAATTACTAAAATAATGGAAAAACACGAAAACGTATATTTAAAGGTAGTAGGAATTTTAGATCTACCTGAAGAATTAAAACCCTTATCAGAAAGAATTCTTACGGAACCATTTGTATCATGGAAAAAATTACCAGACATTATTGCTTCACTTGATATAAATTTGGCTCCGCTAGAAGATAGTTTGTTCAATAGGGCGAAATCAGAAAATAAATGGGTAGAAGCAGCTTTGTGTAAAGTGCCTACTGTTGCTTCCGATGTAGGAGCCTTTCAAGAGATGATTATAAATGGAAAGGATGGCTTCCTCTGTAAAAACGAAAAAGATTGGTTTTCTACCTTAGATAAGTTAATTATAAATAAAGAACTAAGAAGAAAGGTAGGAGAAGAAGCTTACTCTCGCATAATTAAAAATAATATTACAACTTATACCGGATATCCATTAACCAAGTTTATTACTAGTAAACTGCCAAAAACAATTGCTTTTGTACTACCTACTACGAATATTAGTGGTGGTGTGAATGTAATCTTAAAACATTGTAGTATTTTAAGAAATGCAGGAATAAATGTATTTATTATCAATTCAGATAAAGTAGATGATAATATTATCAATCAAGATGGTGAAACTGAAGTAGTTTCTAATATCATTAGTAGAGTAGATGCTAAACTAGACATGATGGTAGCTTCCCTTTGGGCTACCTTGGAATATGTAAAAAATTATCCCAAAGTATTGACTAAAGCCTACTTGGTTCAAAACTTTGAAACTGATTTTATGAAATATGGGGATTTTTCGAGAATAATTGCCAATTCCACTTATAGTCATGATGATATTAAATACATCACTATATCTAAATGGTGTCAAAAATGGTTAGAAGAAGATTTTGGAAGAAAAGTATCCTATATTAGAAATGGCTTAAACCTAAAACAATTTCCATATAAAGAAAGAAAATTCAATGAAAAGATTAAAATCTTAGTTGAAGGAAATAGCGATGATTATTACAAAAATGTAGACGAGAGCTTTAAAATAGTAGAAAAATTAGATAAAGAAAAATATGAGATTCATTTTTTATCTTACCAAGGGACACCAAAAAAATGGTATTATGTAGATAAGTTTATGCACCGTGTTCCATATGACGAGGTAGCTAAAGTTTATCAAGAAGCTGATATTTTAATTAAGTCAAGTATTCTAGAAAGCTTTTCCTACCCACCACTTGAAATGATGGCAACCGGTGGTATATGTGTTGTAGTTCCCAATGATGGAAATGTAGAGTATTTAAAAGATGAAGAAAACTGTTTGTTTTATCAAAAAGGAAATATCAGTGAAGCAGTAGAAAAAATTGAACAAATTACTCAAAATAAAAAATTAAGAGAAAAGTTAATTAAGAATGGATTAGAAACAGCCAAGAGTAGAAGTTGGGAAAGCATTGAAAAAGAAATTATAAAAGCATATTTAGAAAATTAGTAAGGGATGGAATATGGAAAAGCTAAAAAAACATATTGAAAAACTAAATAACTCAAGAATAAAATTTTTAATTTTTGGTATATTACTAACTTTGTTGAATATTTTCTTTTTAAATAATGTTACGATTCAAAATTCCATGCCGATATTTGGAAAAACACATATGACTCTATTGTTAATGATTATTATTTTAGAATTGTTAGGAACAATATTTTTGTTAAAAACCAAGTCTAATAAATGGAAAATAGAAAATATTTTTTTGACTATTGCTATTCCAATGGGAATTTTGTATATGTTAACTATTCCTATAGGAGTAGTTCCAGATGAAGGTCCACATTTTTTTAGAGCTTATGAGATATCAAACGGACATCTTGTTTCTGACAAAAATGAAGATGGAATTGGCGGACGGAAATTACCTATAGAAGTTAATACCATTTTATCGTCTACCACAAGTAAATATGACGAAATAGCAGATAAAATGAATATAAAAGCTTCTGGAGATGAAGAGTTTATAGGATTTGCTAATACTGCATCGTACTCATTCGTCTGCTATCTGCCCCAAACAATTGGAATTTTCATTGGAAAAGTATTAAATTTGCCAATGTTGGGCATAGCTTATCTAGGAAGATTATTTAATCTTGCTGCTTGGATAGCACTTATGTATGTAGCGTTAAAATTGATTCCATGCTACAAAAAGCTTTTCCTAATAGCAGCACTTTTACCGATAACGATGCAAGAGGTAGCTTCATTATCCGCAGATGCTTTGACGATTTGTATGTGCTTCCTACTTATTTCCTATGTATTATATTTAGCGAAAGCGAAAAAAAAGAAAATTAGTAGAAAAGAATTTATTTTGTTACTAATTATAACAACTATCGTATCGCTATGTAAAATTGTCTATATACCTTTCTGTTTATTACTTTTACTAATTCCCAAAGAAAAATTCAAGAATCAAAAGGATAAGATGAAAAAAATTGCTTTTATCATTGGAGTTGCTGCAATCATTAATTTATTGTGGTTAAGCATAGGGTCACAATTCTTATTAGAGTTTAACCCGGGGGTAAATTCTAGTGAACAAGTAAAATATATCTTATTAAATCCTTTAGCTTATCTACAAGTAATGGCTAGTACTATATTTACAAGCGGAGAATTCTTATCAGGAATATTAAGCAGAAGTCTAGAATCTTTTAATGTAACTATGCCTTATGTTTTCCAATTACTTATCTTAATTATGATGGTAATAGCGATTAATAAAGATACAGAAAATACATATTGGGATTCTATAGTTCAAAAATTGTTTTCAATTGGGGTTCTAGTAATGTGTATTTTGTTAATTTTCACCAGTCTATATGTACAATGGACTCCAGTAAAAAGCTATATTATTGATGGGATTCAAGGGAGATATTTTATTCCTTTATTATTGTTAATTCCTATGGCTATTACCAAGGTAAAAGATAAAAAAATGAAAATTACAGAAAAAGGAGAAAGTTGGTTCGAACAGTATTTATGTGTCACAATGATATTTATTAATATCGCTGCATTAACATTGTTGTTCTATACCCATATTTAGATGATGAAAAAAGAAGTTGAAACAAAAAATTTAGAATGGAAAAATAAAAAAATTGCAGTATTAATTCCGTGTTATAACGAAAGTAAAACTATCGAAAAAGTAGTAAAAGACTATAAAAAAGTATTACCTGAAGCAGATATTTATGTATACGATAATAATTCTAAAGATAAGACCGATGAAATTGCTAGAAAAGCAGGAGCTATTGTTCGATATGAATATCGTCAGGGTAAAGGGAATGTAATTAGAACGATGTTTCGAGAAATCGATGCGGATTGCTATTTGATGATTGATGGTGATGATACTTATCCAGCAGAAAATGCTAGAGAGATGTGTGAGCTAGTACTAAGTGGAAAAGCAGACATGGTAATAGGGGATAGATTATCAAGTACGTATTTTACCGAAAATAAAAGACCATTTCATAATTTCGGAAATAAAATTGTCAGATTTTCTATTAACAAGTTATTTAAAAATAACATTAAAGATATCATGACAGGATATAGAGCATTTAGTTATGAATTTGCTAAAGGTTTTCCTGTTTTATCTAAAGGATTCGAAATAGAAACTGAGATGACGATTCATGCCGTAGATAAGAATTTTAAAATGGTTGAAATTCCGGTTAATTATCGCGATCGTCCAGAAGGAAGCGTTTCGAAGCTCAATACTTATAAAGATGGGTTTAAAGTGTTAAAAACAATTGCAACCTTATTCAAGGAATATAAACCAGGTATATTTTTTGGAATTTTTGCTTCAATTTTTCTACTTGTATCTTTAATCTTAGGCGTTCCTGTATTTCTAGAATATTTTGAAACAGGATTAGTACCTAGATTCCCAAGTTTGATAGTGGCTAGCATCTTTTTGGTAATTGCTTTATTACTTTGGATTACTGCAATTATCTTAGGGGTAATTGTAAAGAAACACCGTCAGTTATACGAATTGTACTTACATCAAATAAAAAGATAGTAAATATTTAAAATGATAAATAAAAGGAGGAAATAAAAATGCAAACTATTTTAGTTACCGGTGGTATGGGCTATATCGGTAGTCATACAGTAGTAGAATTATTGGAAAATAACTATGAAGTAATTATTGTGGATAATTTAATCAACTCTAAATTAGAAGTATTAGATAATATTGAAAAAATAACTGGGAAACGACCTAAGTTTTATCCATATGATTTGTGTAATCAAAGTGATTTAGAACAAGTATTTAAAGAAAATAAAATCGATGCGGTAATCCATTTCGCTGGATTAAAAGCAGTAGGAGAATCCGTACAAAAACCGCTTTTATACTATCAGAACAATCTAGTATCTACATTAAATTTATTAGAGATAATGACTAAGTATAATTGCAAGAAACTGGTATTTTCTTCAAGTGCTACAGTTTACGGGAATCCTTCCTCATTACCAATTAAAGAGGATTTCCCATTATCTACTACTAATCCATATGGTTCAACTAAATTATTTATCGAATATATATTAAAAGACTTATACAAGTCTGATCCTACTTGGAGTATTGCTATTCTTCGATATTTTAATCCTATTGGCGCTCATCCATCTTATTTATTAGGAGAAGATCCTAATGGAATTCCAAATAATTTAATGCCGTATATCGTAAAAGTAGCCACAAAAGAACTTGATCACTTAAATATTTTTGGAAACGATTATGATACAAAGGATGGAACTGGAGTAAGAGATTATATTCACGTAGTTGATCTTGCCAAAGGCCATATAAAAGCAATAGAAAAGATCATGAAAACTAATCAAATAGACTGTTACAATTTAGGAACAGGACACGGTTACAGTGTTTTAGAAATTGTAAATACTTTTGAAAAAATAAATAATGTAAAAATACCTTACCAAATCGTTGAGCGAAGAAGTGGGGATATTGCAGAATGCTATGCGGATCCGTCGTATGCAAAGCAAGAATTAAATTTCACTTGTACGAAGACTCTAGAAGACATGGTAAGAGACAGTTATCAATATAGAGTAAAAAATAGAAAATAAAAAGTATGATTAACCATAAAATTAATCATACTTTTTTGATAATCTTTCAATAATAGAATTAATTTTAATTTTTAATTCTTCTTCATCAATTGGTAAAAGTAGTTGGTGATTTTTCATTAATATTTCGCCGTTTATTATTGTCGTATCTACATGTTTACTTTCTGTATTATGAACGATCTGGGTAATTAAATCAACAGCAGGATATGATTCGATATCAGAATAGTCAAGAATAACAATATCGGCAAGTTTTCCTACTTCGATTGAACCGATTTTATCTTGTAATCCCAATGCTTTAGCCCCATTTATGGTAGCTAGCTTTAACGCATCGTAAGAGCTAAAAACAGTAGGATCTTGATAGAGCGCTTTTTGCAGTTGATCAGTAACTGACATATGGTAAAACAAGTTAAGGTTATTACCACTTCCTTGCCCATCTGTACCTAAACAAACATTAATTCCATGTTTCATGTAGCTACTAATATCGGCAATTCCACAACCTAAGTTAAGATTACTGATTGGATTGGTCACAATAGAGACATCTTTTCCATTTAATATTTCTTGTTCCTTTTCGGAAATAAAAGTCCCATGGGCAAGAATTAATTTATTCTCTAAAAAACCTAGTTCTTCTAAAGCCTCAACAGGTAGCTTTTGATAATCTTGTTCAATTTGTTGTACTTCACTTTTGTTTTCACAAAAATGCATATGGATTGGTAAGTGTAAATCATCAGCCAACTGTTTACACTTTTTTAAATACTCTTTACTACAAGTATACATTGCATGTGGTGTCAAACTAAAAGTAAGTAGAGGGAAATTTTTATGACTTTGATAAAGTTTTATAAAGTCTTGGATTCTCCCTATAGATGCCTCATCACCATTTCCCATTAGACATCTAGAATATGTACATCTAACCTTAGTTTCTTCTAAAGCACGAATACTTCCTCGCCACCCAAAATACATATCATTAGCGGTGGTGGTTCCAGTTTTGATCATCTCAATACAAGATAATAACGTCGTATAATAAAGATCATCATCCGTCATTCTATCTTCGATTGGCCAAATTTTTTTGTTTAACCAATCTTGTAAATTCAAGTTGTCATTAGTTGCCCGAAAAATACTCATTCCTAGATGGGTATGACCATTAATTAAACCGGGCATGACGATTTTTCCAGTCGCATCGATTACTTCATCATAGTTACCGGTATAGTTTTTACATATATCACAAATATACTGATTTTCAATCACGATATCTACTTTTTCATATTTAGCACGATTCCTATCCATCGTAATTACAGTTCCATTTTTAATTACCTTTTTCATATCTTCCTCCGTACTCATTATACAATATTTTAAAATTTTTGAAAATAAAGCGAGATGTTTTCCTTTTTTCTTAGAATAATAGAGATAGGGGGAAAGATAAATGAAAAAAATATGGACATTATTAGTATTACTTCTATCATTAAGTTTGATAGAAACAACAGAAGTAAAAGCATTAACCGATAGCTTCTATGAGGCAGAGTATGTGAGTGGCGCGTATATTAAGAAGTTTAAACCAGGCGCAGATACAGGAAGATACCAACAAATGCGAGTGTTTAGAAGAAGTTCAGATCATCATGTAGCTTACTGTATTGAAATATGGAAAGAATTACTAGATGGAAAATCAGTCATTGGTTACCAAGAAGATTTCCTAAATCACACCAACCTATCAGAAGAAGTCTGGGCGAAAATTGAATTATTAGCCTATTACGGTTATGGCTATCAGAATCATACTTCCTTGGATTGGTATGCAGTAACTCAATATTTAATCTGGAAGACACTAGAACCGGATAGTACTATTTATTTTACTGATAAGTTAAATGGTAATCGAATAGATAAATATCAAAAAGAAATTGCGGAATTAGAACGATTAGTAGAAAACCATAATCAACTACCTAGTTTTGTGAATCAGAAGTATCACCTTACTTATAATGAGGAGTATGTTCTTACCGATACCAATCAAGTACTAGAGAATTTTACTGTTCAAGCAGATGAACATCTAACGGTAAAAAAGGAGGGAAATGAATTACGATTAACCACTAAGCGCGTAGGAAAAAGTAAACTTATTTTGACTAAAAAAGCAAACAGTAAAACAACACTATATGTCGATTTAGAAAGTCAAAGCTTAATCGTTCGTGGAGGTTTCAGTCCAATTTCCAGTGAAATTGAAGTAGAATTACCATCCGGTACCTTTCAAATTAGGAAACAGGATAAACAAACGGGAAGTATACCACAAGGGGAAGCTAGCTTTACCGGTACCACTTTCGAATTGTTTAATCAAGACAAAAGTATAGTGAAACAATTAGTCATTCAAGAAGATGGATACTCAAATATAGTAGAATTGCCTTATGGAGAGTACCAGATTAAAGAAATCAAAGCCGGGATAGGCTACCAATTAGATTCCACACCAAAATATCTATCTATAAAAAAAAGTAATCCAAAACTAGTATGGAATTGGGATAACGAAGTCTATAAAGGAAAAATCATTCTTCAAAAATTCTATGGTAGTAGCGAAAAGAAAGAATATTTTGAAGAAGAAAACGCTGAATTTGAAATCTATAACAATAAAAATGAACGAATAGAAACAATAATCACTAATAAAGATGGAAAAGCAGAAATAGAGTTACCTTACGGGACTTATCAGATTGTTCAGACAAAAGGAAAAAATAATTATGAATTAAGTAAACCATTCAAAGTGGTAATCAGTGAAACAAGTGAAAAAGAACAAAAAATAACGTTAAAGAATGAAGAAATTGGTTACCGCGTAAAAGTAGTTAAACTTGATGCCGATAGCCAATTACCAATCAAAGCTAAGATCAAGTTTAAGATAAAAAATAAAGAAACCGGAGAATATCTTATTCGTCATCTTACAACACCAATTCCTTCCGAAACAACAATATTTGAAACTAATGAAGAAGGTTATTTTATTACCGATATGCCTCTATTAACAGGAACATACTTATTAGAGGAAGTATCCGCACCTTTTGGTTATCAACAACAAACAGAACCACTCGAGTTCACTATTTCTGAAGAGGTGGAAACAATAAATGATTCATTATATGGCAAAGTAATTCTTGTCGAAGTAGAAAATCAAAGAGCCTATGGTGTAATTGAAATAGAAAAAGAGGGTGAAGTAATGATGACAACAGGGGGACTGTATTATCGAATGATGCCCCTAGAAGGAGTAGAATTTTCGATTTATGCTAGCGAAGAAATAAAAGCTCAAGACGGAACTATTCTTTACCAAAAAGATCAATTAGTAGAAATCTTAGTCACTAATCGAGAAGGATTAACAAGAAGTAGTAAACTGCCTTTAGGAAAATATTATGTTATCGAAACTAAAAATTTAGAACCATATGATGAAAATAATCATAAATACTTTGTCGATTTAACTACCCATAGTCAAAAGTTAACCTTAACCTTTGAAAACACATTAAAGAAAAGTGATATTGAAATAATCAAAATTGATGCTAATACGAAAGTAAAAATCGGTAAAGCTAAGTTTTCTCTTTATAGCGAAAATAAAGAATACTTAGGTAGTGTTTATAGTGATCAAGAAGGAAAAGCTTACTTTTATGATATTCCCTTAGGAAAATACTATGTCGTTGAAGAAGAAGCCCCATTAGGCTATGAAATAAATAAAAGTGAACATTACTTAGAAATTGTAGAGAATCAGAAAACCTATACCATTACCATTCCTAATCGGAAAATAGAATTACCTCCAAAAACAGGAGTATCTATTACCAAAGACAAAACGAATCATTCTTCGCTAATCTTCTTAAGCATAGTAGGAATTTTCCTCGGTTATCGAAAAATAAAGCAAACAAGAATCTGAAAAGGTTCTTTTTCTTTACTAAAAAAATAATCTATTTTATAATAAATACAGGTGAAACTATGAAAAAAATAAGTATTTTATCCCTTCATTTAGGTTATGGGGGTATTGAAAAAAGTGTAGTTAATTTAGCTAATTTACTTGTTAAAGATTACGAAGTAGAAATCATCTCAACTTATAAACTAGATCATTCTCCCGCTTTTGAAATCGATTCAAAAGTAAAAGTAACCTATCTAATTGAAAAATATAAACCTAATCGGGAAGAATGGAAACACTCTTTAAAAAAATTAAAACCAATTACTTTTATCAAGGAGACTTATAAAGCCCTTGTTGTCTTGTTTTTAAGGCGATCTAAAACAACGAAAGCAATCAAAAATTGTAATAGTGATATTATTATTTCGACACGTGATTTATTTAATAAATGGTTAGGAGAATATGGAAAAAAGAAAACCTATAAGATTGGTTGGGAACATAATCACCATCATCAAGATGTC
Source organism: uncultured bacterium (assembly GCA_949296705.1). Classification (GTDB taxonomy): domain Bacteria; phylum Bacillota_I; class Bacilli_A; order RF39; family UBA660; genus Alloscybalousia. The sequence goes on along the minus strand of CASFOW010000019.1, from coordinate 9,935 downwards.
ACCTATATCAATAAAGTAGTTACTTCTTGTAAAAAGTTAGATGCTTTAGTATTAGTTTCTGATTCATTAAGAAGTTTCTATAAAAAAGAAATGAAAAAAAGAAACTATAAATGTAAATGTGTATATATTCCTAACATGTTAGATAAAATTCCCGAAAAGCTTTCTTCACTAACAGAAAAAAGAATTGTTTCTATTGGTCGCTTGTCCCGAGAAAAAGGATTTACCGATTTAATTGAAGTATTTCGTTTACTACATGAGAAAAAACCAGATTGGCACTTAGATATTGTAGGGGACGGAGCTGAAAGAAATAAAGTAGTCGATATGATTTATGGTTATCAATTAACCAAAAGTGTTACGGTTCATGGCTATCTAAATCGAAAAGAAATTGACAAATTATTGTCGAAATCTTCTCTTTATGTGATGACTTCTTACACAGAGTCTTTTGGAATAGTGTTAATTGAGGCAATGTCCTATGGGATACCATGTCTTGCTTACACTTCCGCAGAAGGAGCTAATGATTTAATTGTAAATAACCAAAATGGTTATCTGATTGAAAATAGGGATCCAGATCTTATGGTAGAAAAATTAATCGAATTAATTGATGAACCTAAAAAACGCCAATATTTAGGAAAAAACGGAAGAAAAATAAGCTTAAATTATACACCTGATCGGGTAAAAGACAGTTGGCATAAATTATTGAAAAAGAAAGGATAAAAAGATGAAAAAGAAAGTAATGTTTATTTCAAGTGCTGGTGGGCATCTATCCGAATTATTAATGTTATCTAAATTATTTTCTAAATATAATTATACATTAATTACAGAACGCACTGCTTCGACGACTTATTTAACTAAAAAATATCCCAAAAAAGTTTCCTTTTTATACTATGGAACTAAAGACCATCTGTTAACTTATCCTTTTAAATTATTAGCTAACTGTTTTAAAAGTTTGTATCTATATTTTAAAATTCGTCCCGAATTCATTGTGACTACCGGTACTCACACCGCGGGACCAATGTGTTGTATCGGTAAAATCTTTGGTAGTAAAATCATTTACATTGAAACATTAGCCAATATTAAAACCAAAACCATAACAGGAAGACTAATTTATTTATTTGCAGATCTATTTATCGTCCAGTGGCCAAGTATGTTGAAGTTATATCCCAAAGCCAAGTATGGTGGCTGGATTTATTAAGGGGAGAAAAATATGATTTTAGTAACATTAGGAACGCAAGATAAGAGTTTTGAAAGACTTTTAAAAGCTTTAGACAATTTAATAGACAAAAAGATAATTCAAGAAGAAGTAGTTGTTCAAGCAGGATACACAAATTATGAAAGCAAAAACATGAAAGTATTCTCCTATCTTCCTAAAGAAGAATTTGAAAAATTAATCGAAGAATGTGATTTATTAATTACACATGCCGGAGTAGGCTCAATTATGGCTGGATTAAAAAGAAAAAAGAAAATCATCGCCATCCCACGTTTAGCAAAATATCAAGAACATACCAATGACCATCAACTACAAATTGCGGAAGAATTTGAAAAAGAAGGTTATCTACTTAGTGTCGTAGATTTAAAAGACTTGAAAAAAGCATTAAATAAAGCAAAAAAATTCAATCCCAAAGAGTATCATGGAAATAATCAAAAAATGTTAGATTTAATTGATACTTACATTACAACTAACCATAAAGATAATCGTATTTTACTCTATTTAATATTGTTAGTAATTACTTGTATTCTCTTATTTATCATTTTTACCTGATAAATATAGTAAACTAACTCATATTTTAAATGTAGGTTATTGGTAAATACTGTAATTTGACTTATAATAGAGAAAAAGGAGGAAGGAAACAACATGAAAAAAGTTTCTATTATAGTACCTTGTTATAATGAAGAAGAATCTCTACCTATTTTCTATGAAACAATTATTAAAACAGCTAAAGAGTTAAAGGACAAAGCAAGTTTTGAATTTTTATTCGTAGATGACGGAAGTAAAGATAAAACGTTAATGACACTAAAAGATTTAGCTAAACAAGATAAACGAGTTAGATATATTTCTTTTTCTAGAAATTTTGGTAAAGAAGCTGCCATGCTAGCGGGATTAGAACATGCCCAAGGAGACTACATAACCATTATGGATGCGGATTTACAAGATCCCCCGTCTTTATTAGAAGAAATGATTGAACTATTAGAAAGTGGTGAATATGATTGTGTCGCGACTAAAAGCACAAATCGTAAAGGGTATTCTTTTCTTAGAAAAACATTCACGAAGTGGTTTTATAGTATCATTAGTAAACTATCCAATATCGAATTGGTACCGGGCGCTAGAGATTTTCGCTTAATGACTAGACAAATGGTAAACGCTATTATTTCTATGAAAGAGTATAACCGCTATTCCAAAGGATTATTTAGCTTTGTAGGATTTAAAACTAAATGGCTTGATTTTGAAATTGAAGAACGAGTAGCTGGCACAACGAAGTGGAATTTCTGGAAATTGTTTTCCTACGCGGTAGAAGGAATAGTTGCTTTTTCGACCACACCTTTGGTGCTTGCTGCTTTAGTTGGATTAATTTTTTGCCTGATCTCTTTCATTTTAATTATTGTGATTATTGCCAAAACATTAATTTGGGGGGACCCTGTAGGTGGCTGGCCTAGTATGGCTTGTATTATGTTCTTTGTTGGTGGAATTCAACTGTTTTGTACTGGTATCATCGGAGAATACTTGGCTAAAGCATATTTAGAAACCAAAAAAAGACCAATTTATATTATTAGAGAAACGGAAAAAGAAAAAGATGAATAATAAAAAAGTAGCTTGCGTAAAAAGAAAATGTAAAGCTACTTTTATTCTGTGATTCTACCAATAAATTTTTGACGGAAAATAAAAAACAAAGTATAATATAACTAGAAAAGAAATGAGGGAAGAAGAATGGTCGAGAAAAATATTCAAAATATTTTAGAATACTGGAAGAATAATCCTGATGTTGATATTAATGCCGAAGAAGCAGTAAGAATGTTTGTTGATGCAAATAATGAGATAAAAACATGTCCTAAAGAACAAAAACAACAATTATTAAAAAGTGTAGAAGAGTACTATGATGAAGTGAAAAATAAACTACTAACCAAAAATCTGGGTGTAACAGAAAATACCCCATTATTTCAATTGTTTGCGGAACTGATGCAAATAGTAAAAGACGAAAATCAAAGTATAGATAATGAAACAAGAGATTATCTACGTACTTTAGCTTCCGCCTCTTTAAATATTTATCAAAATGATCGAAGTCGCCGTTTAGAAGATACAAGTACTAAAAGACTTCACGCTAATGACACAGAAGTAAGTTTCTTGAAAGAATTGAAAGAAAAAGTATTGAAAAAGGACATAAATAGTGAACTTTTAAAGACCACAGAATTTTTATTTGCTCAAATCATTATTGCGAATAAATTTGATGAAATGATTAAACTTAATTCTTCTATGGGTTATGATGAAGCATTTAAATTAGTATCGAGTGTTCATCAGACTCATCTTCAAGACAATACCAGAAAGCGCTTAAAAGAAAGAGTAATCAACTTAAATAATTATTTAGCTGAACATCAAGATGCCGATATTAATGCAAAAGAAATTACCGAGATTCTACTAGACAGCGCTAAAGTAATTCAAAAAGATCTAGCCCACGAAAGTAAAGATACGCAAGAAATTATCAATGGAATAATAGACTTAAGTCAAACTGCAGTAAATAGATTACTAAATACTGATCTTCAATTAGAAAAGAATTCATCCCTTTGCCAATTAATTTCCCAGTTAGCGGGAAATGCGGTTATAGGAACTCCAGCCGTAGAAGAACAAGAAGAAGAATATATTAAAAATTTGGCCAAGATCTCTTTATTTACTAGACAAGAAGATAGAAACAAACGTATAAATTTAGACAATAATCACAAAATTTATGACAATGAAAGTGAATACCAAACAATAAAAGAACAACGTGAAAAATATAAACAAAATCATCAAAAAGGAATTTATGCGACACTTACAGACTGCCTATTTGCAGAAATCACTAAAGCGAAAACAGAAAACAAGATTTATAGTTTTAGTTTACCATTTTCACTACCAGAACTAAAAAAAGTAGAAGTAGAAAATAAAGAAGCAGATAAAACCCAAGAATTAATCAAAAGAATTCAAGGGGTAAATCAATATTTAATCGATAATCCAGATAATAATGTCAATATGGTAGAGTTAGCCGGTTTGTATATAGATGCTACTAAAGAGGCAAATAAAGAAGAGTTAAATACCACAATACATACTTTATCCGATACTGTTCAAGAGCGTATGAATAAAAAGAATAGAATGGATACTCCACTTAATATCTTAATGAATAAATTATCGAATTCGGCCCTTAATCATGAGAAAATAGTATCTCCTCTTGAAGAAGAGTATTTAAAAGAATTGATTAGTGCCAATGCCTTTATCTATGAACAACAAGAAAGAAGAGAAAATGGGGAAGAGCTTCGTCTTTTTGATAATAAAGAACAGTTACAAACACTAAATAGTAAACAATATACCGTACGCTTTAAAGAACCAAGTATTCAGTCTTTAGCCAAGGAATTATTAGAAGAAGTACAGACTGCTTATCAAGAAGACAAAATAGAAAAAAGTAAGGTTGAAGAAGAAAATAGTGGAAAATTAAGTTCTAAAAAAGTAAAAGAGTTAAAAAAAGAATTAAAATCAGAAATTTCATTCTTAAAAGATAACCCAGAAGCATTTGATGCCGAGGTTATAGCGGGATTATTTATAGATGTTGCTAAAGCAGAAAATAAAAGTGTGGATTTAAACATTAAGTTAAATCAATTATGGACAAGATTTTTTAATATATTAGCTGATAATAATATGGAAGAGACAACACTTGCCGATACCTTAACTCATTTGTATAAAAGTGCACGTTCTAAAAAACCAGCTATTTCTTCCTTTTCCGAAAAAGAACACTTGCTAGAAGTGATTAATTTAAATGCAGAAGTTCAAAGAAGTAAAAATCAAGATAAGAATGGAGAAGTGATTGTACCATTTTTAAAGACTAAAAAAGAAGAGTTTGAATATTTACAACAAATACATCAAAATACAAAATTTTCTCAAGCATTAATGCAAACTTTAACTGATCGCTTATTTACCGAAATTGAAACTACTTTCAATAAATATCTAGGTGAAAAAGCTACTTCTACTGAACCAAAAACTGACAGCGATGAAACTAAAATAAAGAATAATACAAATTCTAATACGACAGTTCAAGAAAAAACAAATAAATTAATAAATCGTTTAAATGGTGTAACTAACTTTTTAAAGGGAAATCCAGAAGCCGATATTAATGCGGTTGAGTTAGCCGATTTATTTATCGAATCAGCTAAAATTGAAGGTCAAGTTCCTTCTACTTTAAATGATGCTACTAAAGATTTATATCAAGTTTCTAAATCTCGTATGGAAAAGATGCAAATAGAAGAAACAGCAGTTGCCAAAACATTGATTAATCTTGCTAATAGTGCGATTAATAATAAAAAAATTGTAAAACCAGAAGAAGAAAATTTCCTAAAAGATATAGTAAGAATAAATTTCTATATTCAACAACAACAGAAAAAAAGAGAAAACGGCGAAACTATACGTTTATTCGATAACGAATCAGAATATAATCAAATTGTCGCTCAATCACAAAATATTCATTTCTCAAACCCAGAAATAAGAACTCAAGTAGAACAATTAGTAAATGAGATTAAATTGGCTTATCAGACAGATCAAATAAAACCAAAGCAAGGTGTTCAAAATCAACCAGACAATGTATCAGATTTGTCTATTCAAGAAATGGCTGTTCAAATCTATAATCAACGAAAAATCATGCAAGCAATTGCGAGTGAATGCCAAACATTAGAAGAATATCTTGCTAGAATAGGGGAAGAAGTTACCATTATGCCAAGTAACGATGAAATTGAAGCAGAAGTGGTTAAAATAAAAAGGTAAAAAAGTATAAACAAAGTACAGAACTAGAAGTAATAAGCTAGTTCTTTTTCATTTACTGCTTTCATTATATAAGATAAGTATTGCCTTATTTAGTAAAAGAAGATAAGATAATAAGTAATTACGAAATAACCTGGAGGCTAACATGATTACTGAAGAAAAATTAAATAAAATATATATAGGTTTAAGTCAAGGAAAAAACTTAACCACCAAAGAATTAAAAAATTATGGTTTAGATGGTAATGATATATCTGCTTTAATTAAAAAGGGAATAGTCAAGAGAATAGAAAGAGGTTTATATTCCTTTCAAGCAATCGAGAAGTTATATAACTATGGGAAAGTCCTTCTTCAAAAAAGAGACTTTGAAAATGCTAAATTATGTTTTCAAAAATGTCGTGAGTTAAATCCTGATTATCTGGCTACTAATTTTTATCTTTTTTTTATTAGTGTTCGTAGTAAAGAATATCCAAAAGTTTTTGAATATTTTGATACTTGTTTTCAGTCGAATAATTCATATTACGAATCAGATAATCGCTTTTACTTATATTTATTGAGTTTTATTACCGAAATTCCCGAGAAATATTGCCCTATGGTAAAAGAAATTTCTAGAGAAAGTTTAAATATCCAAAATGACGATCCCAGATATCAAGATATCTATTTACAAAATGAGATAAGGAATTTAGCTTTTGAATGTCATTTTAACCATGCTAAAAAGTTTTGCTTGCGTATCCCTAAAAATGATCGAATAGAAAGTTCTAATCTTCTAACAGGAATTCTCTTCAACCAAGTCATAGAACAATTAGATAATGAAATAAATGATTTAGTTATTTTGATTCAAGAAAAACAGTATGACGAAATAATTAAATATTTAGAAAAAGTAGAACATCAACGCAAATTAATTACCACAGAACACTTAATATTATCTTTAGCTAAAGACATTGTAGAAATAACCAAAACTGGAATAATTCCTGAAATAAAGGATAGTCAGAATAAATTTTATTCTGCTGTTTTAGCCAAAAATTATTCACTAGCTTTATCTATAAGTAAACAATATCTTACCCAAAAAAGAAGTAATCAAGCTACTTATGCGATAAATACCTTGTTACGAGATGTGATAGAAATTATTGATAAACAAAAATTTTCTCAAAAAAAGAATTTGATTTTAAAAGATAATAAAGAAAAGAAAGAAGAAAAAGTAATCGCCTCCTCAAAAGCAGAATCCATAAGTGATTTTGTAGAGTTTGCTAAGGATTTAATCAACCAAGATTTAGATTCTTCATTAGAACAGTTGAGTAAATACCTTGAGAAAATAGATAAAAAAGAATTTGAATTTTTAATTGCTGATTTGATAAAAATCGACTTATTAGAAAAGAATAGTACTTATAGTAAAACTCTAACAACACTAAGCCTACTTCAGATGGGAATTTTTCAATTTGAACTCTCAACCTATGTCAAATGTTTTTTTGAAAGTATAGAAAAACAGGAAACAGAAATTGCCAAAGTCTATTTAGATATTCTTTCAAAAGCAGAAAGACTTAATCAAAATTGTATCATGATAGATGATCTAATGCAGGTATTTGAAATAATGACAAGAAGAGGGAACCAGAAAGATGACAACTTACAAAAAGCACTACCTTCCAATAATCTAGAAGATAAATTATCAAATCCTGCTTATTCAAACATAGCTAGTATTGATAAAAATGAGCATCAATCTTTACCTAAAAGGGCTACTACTTCTCTTAAAACAGCAGAAATGGAAAAAAAGCCACTCAATGTAGGGAGTAAGGATCAACAGAAAACCCAAACTATCTCCACCAAAAAAGCCGATAGTCATCAGAATGAATGGCTAGAAAATAGAATATCAGAACTAGAAGAAAGAGGAATCGTCCTATTAGAAGCAATGACTGAAAAAGAAATACAAGAAATAGAAACCAGAGTAAATAACATGCCGAATATAGCTTCTTTTCCAATTGGAAAAGATAAAAACAAACAAATTGTTTTACGTTTGAAAAATATCAATCAATCTACTGATTTGTCTGATGTTAAGATTGAAGGAGATTTAGCCTATCAAGAGAAAGAATATACTTTATGCATAGAAAAATATCAACAGCTACTAAGAGCAGATACACCCAATATCTATGTTTATATTCGTTTAGGATTATCTTATATGAAAAATCACCAAAATGATTTAGCAATAGATTATTTAACTGTTGCGAATGAACTAGCTAAAGAACAAAACTTAGAATTAGATTTTTCAAATTTACTTGCCAAATTAAAAGGAGAAACCACTCCCTATCCAAAAGTTACATTAGACTATTTTGAAAAACAGATTGATGAAAAATATGGAATTGAAAATATCGAAAAACTACTAATCGCAAAGATGAATATTCACCAAATTAGTAAACAATTAGCCCTTTCTGAAGAAGAAAAAACACTAGTTGAATTGATACTAGCTAAAAAATATTATACAAAAGGCCAAACTGAACTTGGTAACCGATATTTAAAACTAGCTCAAAGAGGACAAAATAAACCAAAATTTTTACAAGAACAAGTAGAAGAAGTAAGTACCAATAAAAGATATTATAAATATCGAAATTTAGTTTTTGTTTCTCCTTCCCAAAAATAGATGAAAAAAATCAGAAAGATGCAATAAAATAGGGGAATGAATAGAACTTATATTAACCTTCAACTCCATTTCAAGGTAATACTCAATAACCTCACAAATAAATAACTGAAAAAACAGCCGATTTATAAATTGTTGACTGTTTTTTCTTTCTAAGTTCCGTAAAAAGCCTTCTATAAGACTGAAATTTAAATCGCTATAATGTAAAAAGTGAAAACTACTATTAATCTATTTTAGAAAATAAGAAAAGTATATACTGTAATATGGATTAAATCGCATACATACTGGCTCGAAGGACTAGTCGTGAGAAAAACCAATTTATAAGGTATTATAACTTTTCTCTACACGTTTTTTTAATTTCATATATAAAAGCATCAATTATGCTTATAAAATGGTATAATCTTTATATAAGAGTGTCAGGTTTGGAGTTTGATACATGCCAGCCGAGAAAAACTGGTATGGTAAGACCTAGCAAGTCGTCATTAAGTTAAAGTAGTCTAGATTTAAGTCTATCACAAACAAGAAGACGAACTGTAATAGAAAAGTGTGAAGAATTTCGACATTGCTAATTATAATTGTAGATTGGTGGCGCTTTATGATAACAGTAGTAGTGTCATTAATATTTCAAAATAGTAAAGTTTTATTAGCTAAACATTCTACTGGTAATCAGAATGTATTTGGAAAGTAGGAGTTTCCTGGAGAAAAAGTAGAAAAAGGTGAAGATGAACTTCTTGCTATCGAACGTGAAATAACTGAAGAATTTGAGTTAAAGGTACATATCAAGAAGTTTATCCCAATTATGTTTATCAGTATTCCACAAAAACAATAGATTTGAGATTATATGAACGTGAATATGTAAGTGGCGAGTTTAAATTACATGATCATTCCCAATACGAATGGGTTGATTTAGAACATATTTTAACTTACGATTTGGCGCCTGCTGATAATAGTTTATTAGCTAAATATGTAAAGGAGAAGATTATATGAGTACATTAAGAGAAGTTGTTCAACAATCAGTGATTAATTTACACCGGAAAACACAAAAAGAATGGATACATTTAAAAGATATTTATGAAGAGGTTGCGAAAACAAAAGAAGTAAAAAACAATGGTGCTTCGATAAGGGCTATTTTAGAGACGCATTGTTCAATTAGTGATGCTTTTTCTGGAAAAGAAGAATATATTTTAGGGATTTTTCAAAAATAAATCTTACAATTTTAGTTAGCATATGGAGTAATAACAAGACTCCATTTTTCTAATCCTGTTTCTCTTATTATATGTGTATTTATTTTAGTTTCCATTTCATAATCTGATACTTTTATAC
>CASFOW010000018.1 GCA_949296705.1 uncultured bacterium | reverse complement strand
TTAAAAAAAAGGACATGATGAATGCCCTGCGTCAGCATATAAAAATTTAGTAAATTTGTTTTATAATTGAAAGGTTTTGCGACTTGTTTGATTAAAGTAAGTTTTTTCGTATAAGATTTTAGTAAAATACCGAAACTTAAATCCAGTTCTGATTGCGCATTTTTTGGTTTTGACATATAATAAGAACTGTAAGTAAGTAGAAATAAAAAAATTATAAGGAGAGAGTGGAATGGGTGTATTTAGAAGAAAAAGTAAAGAAGATGCCTTAGATTATAAAAAAATTAATGAAGGAATAGGAATAGGAGTAAATCTATTACGGGTTATTTTTATTTTAGCGGTTGCTCTTTTGATTTTTGTTTGTAGTAAATTGTTACGTGATTGGGCAATATTACCATTAATTGGGCGTATTTTATCTGTTATTTCACCATTTTTTATTGGTATTTTGATTGCTTGGTTAGTAGATCCTATGGTAAGAGGGTTGGAAAAGAAAGGGGTTCATCGGACGTTAGGCACCGTTTTTGTTTATGTGATTTTTTTAAGTGCAGTTTATTTAGTGCTTCGCCTAATGATTCCTACCGTTTGGCATCAATTAAATGATCTAATTTCATCAGTACCATCCTTTTTAAATAGTATTAAAGACTGGATAGATGGAGCTTTTGATCGATTGTCGGATATGTCAGGTTACGATTTAAAAGATGCTCAAGATAATGTTTATCAAATGATTAATAATTTAGGAAATTCTCTAACGGTAGGTTTACCTACAACAATTATGAATATAATAAGTACTGTGATTACGGGAGGAGCTAATTTATTAATTGGTTTATTGATTGGCTTTTATATGTCACTTGATTTTGGTAACGTTAAACAGCATTTACTTAATTGTGTTCCTAAAAGTTATCGGAGAGATACTACCGATTTAATGGAACGATTAAATGCCAATTTACGTAGTTATGTGCATGGAACTTTACGCATCATGTTTATTCTATTTGTTTTCCAATCGATTGCCCTCTGGATTGCCGGACTACCAGCTCCGATGATTTTTGGTTTATTCTGTGCTGTTACGAATGTTATTCCTTACATTGGGCCTTATATCGGTGGAGCGCCAGCTGTTATTGTTGGATTGTCAATCAGTCCAATGACAGGAATTTGTACATTGATCGCGGTAGTGATTGCTCAATTATTAGAAAGCAACTTTTTGCAGCCATTAGTAATGGGTAAAACAATGAAACTGCATCCAGTTACGATTATGATTGGTTTACTTTTATTCGGTAGTTTCTTCGGTATTTTAGGTATGATTTTAGCTACTCCAATTATTGCTATTATGAAAACAATTCTTTTGTTTATCAATGAAAAATTTTCTTTAATGGAAAAGGTAACGAATCAGTAGTTTAAAGCAACTTGATATTAGGAAAGTAAAATGATTGAGTTTTTAACAGATAAAGCTTATTAGAAAGAGTAAGAATCAAGCAAAATTTTAACTGTTAAAAACTCTTTAATTGTATTTGATGCAAATTAAGGAGTAAATCTAGAAATGAAATACAAAAATGGCGAAGAGTTTTTAAATCATTTATATAGTGACATGCATAGGGAAGAAAGTGTTATGCATACGGCGAATAAAAGTAATACACCAGTAGAAAAAATAGAAAAATATTTGAATAGATTAGAAAGAGTTCATGATAAAGCATCCAAGAATTCTCATAAAATGGAAGTGTTAAAAAAGTTTTATTATGATAAGTACGTGATTAAAGAATTACCAGATAGCTATATTGAACTACAAAAAAGAATAGCAAGAGAGCGTGGTTACGGGGATATCACGGTTACTGAAGAGATGAAAAAAGAATTACTCGCTCAAGTTCAAAATGAACAGAAGAAATCTTTAAATCTGTGGATAGATTATCTAACAAGTGATGATGCGATGTATCCAATGTGGTTTAAACATTATGCTTTTAGAGGAATGTTAAAGTTAAATAAATTTGATAAAGAAAAACAAGAATTTGGAAAAAGAAGTAAAACAACAACTGAGCCTTATATTGAATTAAATAGAGAAGTATTAGCTAAAGTATATGATACTATAGTAAAAGTAATGGGATCTACTGAAGAAATTAGTGAAGAAATAAGTAAAGCTTTAGAACTATGTAAATCGAGGAGAAAATACAGATGGTATCTGGATAAAGTATGAACAAGGAGATAACTATAAACCACTATGGGAATCCCTACAAGAAAAAACTACTGGTTGGTGTACAGCAGGAGAAGAAACAGCTAAATCACAATTATCTAATGGAGATTTTTATGTATATTATACAAAAGATCAAAATGGAGAATATACCGAACCAAGACTTGCGATTAGAATGGATGGAAAAGATAAAATTGGCGAAGTAAGAGGAGTAGGAGAAAGTCAAAATATAGAAGAATGCATGATGCCCATTATCGCTAAAAAATTAGATGAATTTCCAGATAAAGAACAGTATTTAAAAAAAGTACATGATATGGAATATTTAACCAAGATTGATCAGAAAGTAAAAGATAATTTAGAATTAACAAAGGAAGAACTTGAATTTTTATACGAAATAAAAAACGAAATTGAAGGCTTTGGATATGAGCAAGACCCTAGAATTGAGGAAATAAAAAAGAGAAGAAATATAAAAAAAGATTATGCGGTAATATTTGATTGTAAAGAAGAAAATATAGGTACTGAGCTTGCGGATTTTGATGATGAAAATAAAAAAATCATCTATTATATTGGAGATTTGGAGTATGAAGGCAAAACAGTTCCAACTAGCTTTAGACATTTAAAATGTATAAGTGGACACGCAGTATTTAAATCTCTAACAAGCACTAAGGGTTTAGAAAATTTACAAACTGTAGGTAGAAGTCTTTTTCTTAATTCATTAACAAGCGCTAAAGGTTTAGAAAATTTACAAATTGTAGGTATGTCTGCTTGGCTTAATTCCTTGATAAGTGCCGAAGGTTTAGAAAATTTACAAACTGTAGGTGGAAGTCTTTACCTTAAATCTCTAACAAGTGCAAAAGGTTTAGAGAATTTACAAACTGTAGGTGGGAGTCTTTTTCTTAATTCATTAACAAGTGCTAAAGGTTTAGAAAACTTGCAAACTGTAGGTGGATATGTTCGCTTTGACTCATTAACAAGTGCTAAAGGTTTAGAGAATTTACAAATTGTAGGTATGTCTGCTTGTCTTAATTCCTTGATAAGTGCCGAAGGTTTAGAGAATTTACAAACTGTAGGTTGGGATCTTCACCTTGATTCTCTAACAAGTGCAAAGGGTTTAGAGAATTTACAAACTGTAGGCTGGAATCTTTACCTTGATTCTCTAACAAGTGCTGAAGGTTTAGAGAATTTACGTACCGTAAATGGAGAAGATGCAACAGAATTTAAAAATGAAATCAATAGTCGGGGGAATATCCGGAGATAGAATATTCGTAAAATCGAATATGAAAATTAGTCTCAAAACACCTTGCTTCTTTCTTCTTATTTTGATATACTGTTAATAGTTTTCAACTAGTATGGCTAGAGAATATATTTGATGAAAAACGAAGAAAAAGATGAGTAGTATAAATTTTCTTATTTAGAGAGCTAAGGGTAGGTGGAACTTAGTAAGGAAATTATATGAAGCTACTTTGGAGTTGAGTTTATCCGGTAAAACCGTTATAGAAAAAAGATCTAAGTAGGATGGTACCGTGCTGATTCGCACTCCTATATTTAGGTCTTTTGTTTTCGCTAATAAAGAAAGAAGGAATAGGAATGAAGATATTTTTAGTTAGTGGTCGTGCTCGTCATGGCAAAGATACAATGAGTAGAATGATTGCGGAAAAATATGAACAAATGGGTAAGAAAGTTTGTTTTATTCAATTGATGCGACCGTTAAAACAATATTTGAAAGAATATTTTGGTTGGGATGGTAGCGAAGAGACAAAACCACGAGAGGCTCTTCAGCAAATGGGAACGGAATTAATTCGTGAAGAGATGCATAAACCATATTTCTTTATTGATCGCTTAACAGAAGATATTGAGATTTTATCTCATTTCTTTGATGTGTTTATGGTTACCGATGTTAGACTTCCTTTAGAAATAGAAGAATTAAAGAAACGTTTTCCTGGTGCGGTTAGTATTAATATTACACGCAAAGAATACGAAAATGATTTATCCTTTGAAGAGAAACAACATTATACAGAGATTGCTTTAGTAGATTATCATGGTTTTGATTATGAAGTAGTAAATACTTCACTTGAAGATTTAAAAAAAGAAGTAGAGAAAATAGTAGATTGTGAGGGTATGAAAGATGAGAATGATGACTAGTACAGAAATTAGAAAAATGTGGTATGATTTTTTCGAAAGTAAAGGACATAAGAAAATGCCAAGTGCACCCTTAGTACCCATTAATGATGATAGTTTATTATGGATTAATGCTGGAGTTACGCCATTAAAAAAGTATTTTGATGGGACAGAAGTACCAGAAAATAGACGCATTGTTAGTGTACAAAAATGTATTCGTACTAATGATATCGAAAATGTTGGAGTAACCGCTCGTCATCAGACTTTCTTTGAAATGATGGGTAACTTTTCAGTCGGAGATTATTTTAAAGAAGAAGCTATCGAATTTGCCTATGAATTACTTACTTCTCCTGATTGGTTTGCGATTGATAAAGATAAACTCTATGTAACAGTATACACTTCTGATGATGTTGCTTATCAAAAGTGGCTTAGTGTTGGTATTGATGAAGATCATTTGGTTCGTTTAGATGAAAATTTCTGGGAAATCGGTGAAGGCCCATGTGGCCCTGATAGTGAAATCTTCTTTGATCGAGGAAAGAAGTATGATCCAAATGGCGATGCCTTAGAAAAGTTTAAACAAGATCTTGATCAAGAACGTTATATTGAAATATGGAACAATGTATTTAGCCAATTTAATGCCAAAGCTGGTGTTCCTCGCGAAAAGTATCAAGAACTTCCAAGTAAAAACATTGATACTGGTGCGGGCTTAGAACGGTGGGCTTGTATTTTTCAAAATGTGGATTCCAACTTTGATACTGATTTGTTTGCCCCAATCATTAAAAAAATTGAAGAACTAAGTGGTGTTCTTTATAATGGCGATGCCTCATTTAAAATTATTGCTGATCATATTCGAGCAATTACCGTAGCATTATCAGATGGTGCAGTATTTGAAAATGTTGGTCGCGGTTATGTCTTAAGAAGATTACTTCGCCGTAGTGTCAGAATGGGGAGAAAACTAGGGATGAATGATGCTTTCATGTATAAACTAGTTGATACGGTGATTACGATTATGGAAGAATCTTATCCAGAATTGCGCGAGAATCAAGGATTAATCGAAGCCTTAATTTATGAAGAAGAAGAGTTATTTCATAAGACACTCGCATCAGGAGAAAGACGATTATTAGAATTAATGGAAAAATCTACTGATCATACCATTTCTGGGGAAGAAGTTTTCCGTCTTTATGACACCTTTGGTTTTCCTTATGAGTTAACGTTAGAATATTTAGAAGAAAATGGCTTTACAACATCCCGTGAAGAGTTTGATCGTTTCATGGAAGAACAAAAACAATTAGCGAAATCTTCCCGTAAACAAGAAGCCAATATGAATATTCAAAAAGAAGAACTACTTGCTTTTAAAGAACCAAGTGAATTTGTATATTCTACGTATAATGTAAAAGGACATGTAATAGGTTTAATCGATAATGATAAATTTGTTGATCAGTTAGAAAAAGAAGGCTATGTTATTTTAGATAAGACTTGTTTTTATGCGGAAAGTGGAGGCCAAGTTAGCGATACAGGAATGTTAATTGGGAAAACGTTTAAAGCCCGGGTTTTAGATGTATTAAAGGCACCAAATGGACAACATCTTCATAAGATTAAATTATTAGATGGCAAAATTAAGCTTCAAGATGAAGTTAAGGCTAGTGTCGATGAGATGCGCCGTAGAAAAATAGAAGTTAACCATTCTTCGGTTCATTTACTACAATATGCCCTACGAACCGTAATTAGTGATAAAATTCATCAAGCAGGAAGTAAAGTAGATGAAGATTCTTTACGTTTTGATTTTACTTATTCGGGAAAAATTTTAGATGAACAAGTTGTCGAAGTAGAAAAGTTTATTAATCAATACATTCAAAAAGATATTCCTAGTAAGACGGAGATTATGAATGTTGAAGATGCCAAGAAGACCGGGGCTATGGCTCTTTTTGGTGAAAAATATGGTAGTGAGGTTAGAGTAGTTACGATTGGGGATTCTAAGGAGTTATGTGGCGGAACCCATATTAAGAATACAAGTGAAATTAAACGCTTAGCCATCCTGTCTGTTGAATCTAAAGGAAGTAATGTTTATCGAATCGAAGCGGTTACTAATGATGCAGTAGAAGAAGCACTTATGGAAGTCATTAAACCATATAATGATGAAAAGATTAAGTTGTTGATGAAAGCTCGTAGTATGATTACTACTGCCAAGAGTGAAGGAATTATATTGAACTTTAACATCGATATCGATAATCAAGAACCGACGAGTTATCAAGACCTATTAAAAGAACGGGGAGAACTAGAATATACGCAAACTGAAGTAAAAGAGTTAGAAAAAACCTATTTCATAGAACGGCAGAAGAAAGCGGTTAGTCATTTAGAAGACTATGAATCAAACATTGAGACAGTGAATGGAGTTTCTTTATTATTAATGCGTACAGAAAATCAAGATGTTCAAATTTTAAAAGAACTTGTCGATACATTATTAAATAAAATGAAAGAAGGATTTATTTTACTCGCTAATTGTAAGGGCGATTCTGTTAATTTTATCGCTCGTAGTAATACACCTTTATCTGCTGGGGAGATTGTGAAAAAAGCAGCTCAATTATCTGGTGGTAACGGTGGCGGCTCTAACACTTTTGCCCAAGGAGCTGGTAAAACAACAGAACATATCGAAGAAATTTTTGATATGATCAGAAAAGAGATTTAATATGGATTTGATTTACCTTATTGTATCAAGTGATTCATTTACCATTCAAAGACGAATAGAAGAGATTGCTTCTAAAAATCCGCAAGCTACTATTGTTCATTATGATCTTCGAGAAGTTCCCATCGAACGAGCAATTGAGGATTTGGATACTTGTAATTTTTTTGAACAAGAGAAGATTGTAGTTTGTGAGCAAGCTTTCTTTTTAAGCACCGAGAAAAAACGAGGAGCGATTGAACACAATTTAGAAAGCTTAGAAAAATATGTTACTCATCCTAATCCAGATAATCGCTTAGTGTTAGTAACGGATAGCTTGGATAAACGAAAAAAAATAGTTTCTCTTTGTCTAGCTCATGCTACTCTTTTAGAGGGGGAAGTCTCCTTTCAAGAATATATTCGTAAGCACTTAGATGGTTATATCATCGATAAAGATACACTCACTTTTTTTACTGAATACTGTGGGGTAGATAGCGGTAAACTCCTAATGGAGTGGGAGAAGTTAAAACTATACTGCCTAGATACCAAAAAAATTACGATTTCTGATATTAAAAAGGTGGTCAGTAAAAATGTTGATGATAATATTTTTACCTTTATTGATGATTTATTATCGGGAAAGAAAAAAGAAGCTTTTGAAATTTATCAAGATTTACTTCTTCACGGGGAACAGGTAGCTAGTATCTTAAGTAAACTAGCCAATAAAATACGATTGTTTTATCAAGTGAAAATTCTTTTAAAGATGGGAAAGAGCGATCAAGAGATAGCGAAAACCTTAGGTGTTCATCCTTATCCAGTTAAGTTAGCGCGAGAAGCTTCTTTTCGTTATCCAGAATCTCTTCTTCTTTCCTATTTATCTAAATTACATACGATTGATTTAGAAATGAAGAGTGGTAAATGTAGCGATAGTGTTATTTTTGAGATGATGATGGCTAGTCTATGAAACATAAGAGTTTGTACTCGAACTCTTATTTTTTTTGAACACTAGGTAACTGTTTGTGAATTTCTATAGAAAAGTAATTTTATGCTTAAGGAAAGGATAAGTTCATGCTATAATATAAATAGAGTAAGGGTGATTTAGATGTATAAAAAATTAAAACAATTTAAGCAAGATTTGCGAGTAATTGAAAAGTATTATCGCTATTTGGTTAAATTAACAAAAGACCATCAAGTAATTGGAGCCTTTAATGAGTGGATACTCGATAATTATGCTTCGATATTGGAACATGAAAACATGGTTTTAGAATATTATGGGGATGAAAAACTCATGTTATCTTCCAAGACAAGCGGGGATGTTATCTGGAAGTGTTTAAGTAATTATCTCGAAGGTAGCCACTTTAAGATGTCTAAACGGAATTTAATTCGTTGCTTTCTACAATATCAAAAAAATAATAAAATCTTTTTTACTTATCGTGAACTATTATTGATTCGACCAATTCTATCGATGATTGTTATTCATCAGACACGTTTGTTGTGTGACTTTGAACGACATACTTTAGAAGAGAAAAAACGAGCAGAAAAAGATATTGCTTATTTAGAAAAGAAATTACAGAAGAATAAAAATGCCAATATTCATCAGTATATTACTATTCAAGAAGATATCATTGAGTATCCAATTTATTTAGAGTACTTAAATGAAAATCTTCATCGCCTAAATCGTGAAGCAAGCACCCTTTTTTATGAATTAAATGAAAATTTAGAAAAGAATAATACCAATTTAAAGAAAGTTTTAAATGGAGTTTACCAAGATCGAATCAATAATAATTTAATTATCAGTAATTTGTTTCATATTTTGAAATTAAATGAGAATTTAAAGCTTGAGATTTTGTATGAAGAAATTAGTGAAACCGAAAAAGAATTAAATACCGATAAAATCTATAAAGCAATGGATTCTGATACTAAGGCTAGTTACCGAGCTCAATTAGTTAAACTTGCTAAAAAACAAAAAGTAGCGGAATTAACTTATGCCAGAAGGTTAGTGGCTAAGGGGGAAAAAGAAAAAAAACATATTGGATTTTATCTATTTAAAGAGCCAGATATTAAAATTAGAGAAGCTCTCTATGTTTCTATCGTCGTTACCTTAACTACCGTTATTTCTTACTTTTTAGGAAGACTTTTAACCCCTTATTGGTTACTTGGTCTTATCATTTTATGGATTCCTACTTCAGAGTTAGTTATTCAAGTCATTAATCAGTTTTTAATTCGTATGTTTAGGCCTAAAGCTCTTCCTAAAATGGATTATTCTAAAGGCTTAAAAGAGGAAACTCCGGTTATGGTAGTTATTCCTACAATTTTAAAAGATACCAAAAAGATTGATGAGATGTATCGAAATTTAGAGTCTTGTTATTTAGCTAATAAAACCAAACATTTATATTTTACGTTGTTAGGAGATTGTAGTGAGCAAAAACAGCCTGTTGTTAAGTTAGATGATGAAGTTGCTAGCTATGGGGTAGAAAAAGCTAATGAATTAAATCAAAAGTATCATGCCAATATTTTTTACTTTGCTTATCGTAATCGCGTATGGCATGAAAGCGAAGAGTCCTATCTTGGTTGGGAAAGAAAAAGAGGAGCTTTAATTCATTTTAATTATCTTTTACTTCGTAAGTTTTCTAAACAAGATAAAGAAAAATACTTCAGAGTAGAAACCATTTCTCAATTGAAAGAAAGAATTAAATACGTAATTACCTTAGATGCCGATACTAAGTTAGTTGTTGGTAGTGTAACTGATTTAGTGGGTACGATGAATCATCCATTAAATCGTCCAGTCTTGAATAAAGAACGAAATAAAGTAATTCGTGGTTATGGAATTATTCAACCAAAATTAAGTGTCGACGTCGAATCTTCCAATAAATCGATGTATGCGGAGTTATTTGCTGGATTAGGTGGCTTTGATGTCTACAACACCTTAGTTTCTAATTTTTATCAAGATGTTTTTCATGAAGGTAGTTTCATGGGGAAAGGAATCTATGATTTAAAAACCTATGATGAAGTACTTGATCACCGTTTTCCAGAACAATTAATTTTAAGTCATGACTTAGTAGAAAGTAATCTTCTTCACAGCGGTTATACGTCCAATATCGAATTGTTCGATGACTTTTGCAGTCGTTATTTGACGGATATGACAAGACATCATCGCTGGATGAGAGGAGATGTTCAAGTCACCCCATGGTTATTCTCTAAAGTCAAGGATGAGAAAGGAAATAAATATCATAATCCAATGACTTTAATTGAAAAATGGAAAATATTTGATAATATACGTCGTAGTTTTATTGAATTTTTCTTACTACTTATTTTATTGATTGCTTATTTTAACAGTCATATTAGTCTTACTTGGTGGGGACTATATATCATTTTAATTATCGCTTTACCACTTATCTTTTATTTAGTAGAAAAATTACGGCATCAGTTTAATCGTAAAGTTAAAGTAAAACCATATACCAATATCATTAAAAGTGGCGAAGCTGTGCTGATTAGAACCGTTATTTCTTTTACAACGATTCCTTATAAAGCCAATTTGTATTTTAATGCAACCGCTAAATCCCTTTATCGGATGTTAGTTAGTAAAAAGAAACTACTTAATTGGTTAACCGCTGAAGAAGCAGAAAAAACAGTGAAGAATACACTAACCAATTATATTGAAAACTTTAAACCTAATTATGTTGTGATTGCGGTACTAATTATCTTTACTTACTTATTTCAAAATCAGAATTTAGTTTCCGCTATGTGTATCAGTTTAGCTTTTGCTTTAGCCCCTTATATTACTTATTATATTAGTAAAGAATCTAGACGAAGTAGATTTCAACTAGGACAGGGAGAAAAATCAGAGTTCAGAGAACTTGCTTATCGAACTTGGAAGTTCTTTGAAGAAAATTTAAACGAAGAAAATCATTATCTTATTCCTGATAATTATCAAGAGAATCGAGATACTAAAGCGGATAATAAAACCTCACCGACAGATATTGGCTATTCTCTAACTTCAGTAGTAGCTGCTTATGAATTAGGTTTTATTCGCCATGAGAAAGCATTATTTTATTTAGAACATATCTTAGATACAGTCGAACAGTTAGATAAGTGGCATGGACATTTATATAATTGGTACAATACAGAAAACTTGAAAGTTTTATTTCCGCACTTTATTTCTAGTGTTGATAGTGGTAACTTTGTTGCTTCTTTAATCGTAGTAAAGGAATTTTTGTTAAAGGTAAAAGAAGATAATCTAGCTAGAATTGTCAAAAAAATGATCGATGATACGGACTTTTCTAAGTTATATACAGAAGATGATGTATTTAGTGTTGGATATAATGATTTAGAAAATGAACTATCGGTTTATAAATATAATCGTTTCGCAAGTGAAAGTAGATTACTTAGTTATGTGGCAATCGCTAAAGGAGATGTACCTAGTAAACATTGGTTTTGTTTAGATAAAACGCTAACCAAATTTAAATTACATAAAGGATTAGCTTCTTGGGCTGGCTCTTTATTTGAGTATTATATGCCATTAATTTTTATGAAGTCTTATCCTAATACTTTATTAGATGAAAGCTATGACTTTGCTTATGTTTGTCAACGAGCCTATATGAGAGAAAGAAAACCCAATTACCCATGGGGAATTTCTGAGTGTGCTTACGATGAGTTAGATAATGGAATCAATTATAAATATAAGACATTTTCCATTCCTTATTTGAAATTACAGGAAGTTATTGATGATCGGATTGTCATTTCTCCTTATAGTTCAATACTAGTAGTGACTGAAAAACCAAGGGAAGTCTATCATAATTATCAACGCTTAAAGAAATTAAAGATGGAAGCAAAATACGGCTTGTACGAATCTTTTGATACAGAAACTAATCGTCCAGTTTATGCCTATTTTTCTCATCATCAAGGTATGATTTTAGCATCTCTTACCAATTATTTGACAGATGGTATCATTCAAGATTTGTTTATGAGTGATACCAACAATCAAGCATTTGAGATTTTAACCAAAGAAAAGATTCAACTTAATCCAGTTATCGATTGGAAGATTGCGAAGTATAAACGTTTCAACTATCAAAAAGAAGTAGTAGAAAATGATATGCGCTACTTTACTTATCCGTCTGCCATACCAGAAGTTTCTGTTATTTCTAATGGAAAATATACGGTTTTAATGAATGACCGCGGTGATGGCTTTAGTCGTTATAAAGAGCTACAATTAAATCGTTATCGTAAGGTAACGGAACAAGATTATGGTACTTTCTTGTATTTAAAAGATGTTAAATCAGGAAAGACTTGGTCAAATACTTTTGCGCCAATGAATAAGAAACCAGAAAAATATGAAGTTGTATTCGCATCTGATCGACTTAAATACGTATTAGTCGATGATGGTATAGCGACAACGACAGAAATTGTAGTAAGTACGATTCATCAAGCGGAAATTCGTAAAGTAACTATCAAAAACAATAGTAAAGATATTCGTACAATCGAATTAACGACTTATTTAGAACCGACGATTATTGAAAACGCTAGTGATGTTACCCATCGAACATTCAACAGTTTATTCTTAGATAGTGAATTTGATATGGATACTGAATCCTTGATTATGAAGAAGACAGTCCGAAATAGTGATAATCATTACTATTTACTCCATCGTTTATATGTTCCTGAGAAAATAGAAGAATATAGTTACGAGACAAGAAGAAATCTCTTTATTGGACGAAATCATACCGCTAAAGATCCCATTGCGCTTTTCAAAAAACTTTCTAATCAAACCAGAACCCCAATCGATCCAGTCATGAGTATGCGTAGTCGAGTAGTAATCGAACCAGAAGAGATGGTTGAAGTGTATATTTTAAACTGCTTTGGAACTAGTCGAAAACAAGTCATCGAAGCGGTTAAACATTATGAAGAACCATTAAAAATTGAAGAAGCATTCGAAGTGGCTACGATTACTAATGTTAATAGTATGAAAAAACTAAACATTAACGGGGAAGATATGCGGCTTTATAATGCAATGCTTAATTACTTATATCAGACAAGTCGAATTAATATTAACGATGCAAGAAAAGAATTCCTTAAGAAAAATCAACTTTCGCAAGAAAATTTATGGAAGTTTGGTATTTCTGGAGATAGACCAATGATTACCTTAACGATTCATGATATCAATTCTGTTAGTTTGGCAAAGCAAGTATTAAAAGCCTATGAGTATTTTAAAAATAAAGGGATTTATGTTGATATTATTTTAATTAATGCTGAAGAAAATCCTTATGATAAGAATTTAAAGAAAGAAATTGATTTTGCGATTTATCAAATTCAAAAGACGAATTCTTTTGGGGGAAGACCAGGTGGTATTTATTATATTGAATATGGGGAGCTTACACCTGATGAGGAAATTTTATTAAATACAGTTGCTCGTCTTCGTTTAGATAGTCGGGAAACTTCCTCATTAAAAGCTTATATCGATGAATTACAAAGTCAAAATAGTGCTAGTAATTATAAGATGATCAAGAAGCAGGATACAATTAAGATTCCATTTGATGAGAAAGAACTTTCTTACTTTAATGGTTATGGTGGCTTTACTAAGGATGGTAGGGAGTATGTGATTTTAAATCCGAACACCCCAACGCCTTGGACGAATGTACTAGCTAATTCTCATTTTGGATCTTTAGTTACGAATAATGCAGCTGGTTTTACTTATGCTTATAATAGTCAAGATTTTAAACTTACTTCTTGGACAAATGATATTGTTTCTTTTGATCAATCAGAAGGAGTTAGAATTAATCATGAAAGTTTTATGCCAGTTATTACAAGGCATGGTTTTGGTTATACTACTTTCTTAAGTGAGACCGAAAACTTTAAAGAAGAGTTAACAGAGTTTGTGGCTTTAAAAGAAAATGCTAAATTATATCGATTTACGATTACCAATAAAGGCGAGGAAGATGAAGTTTTACTTACCTTTTGGATGAATCCAGTATTAGGAAATCTCGAAGAGAAAACAAGTCGCTATCTTTTGGTAGAAGAACAGGAAAAAGCAAATTATTTATCAATCCGTAATGTTTATCAGAAAGAGTATCATAATCAACAAGTCTTTTTAACTAGTACTGAAAAAATTCATCATATGAACACCAATCAGATTCTTGTTAAATCAATCGATGTAAAAATTTCTCTTAAGAAGAAGGAGACAAAGACAATTGGTTTCTTACTTGGATGTTGTTCTACTAAAGAAGAAATTGGTCGTGTGATTAATCATTTTAAAGATGTAGCTAGTATAGATACTGAACTTGAAGGAGTTAAATCTTATTGGGAAAGTCGCCTTGGTAAAGTTCAAGTAGAAACCCCAGATAAGAGCTTTAATTATATGGTTAACGGTTGGTACTTGTATCAAACTCTTGCTGCTAGAGTGATGGCTCGAGCTGGTTTCTATCAAGTAAGTGGAGCATTTGGTTATCGTGATCAACTACAAGACTCTATTAATGTCTGTCCGGTTTATCCTGATGTTACCCGTAGTCAAATTTTAAATAATGCAAAACATCAATTTGTAGAAGGAGATGTCCTCCACTGGTGGTTAGAACCAAAGAATTTTGGTTTAAGAACACGCTTTAAAGATGATTATTTATGGTTAGTGTATGCGACAAGTGAATACTTAAAATATACTTCTGATAATGAAATTTTATTTGAAAAAATTCCATTTGTTGTTGGTGATGTTTTAGCAGATTATGAAGAAGAAAAAGGAGTAAGCTTTACTTATTCTGATCATGCTGAGACTTTATATGAACATTGTCGCTTAGCGATCGAGAGAACCCTTAATGATTTAGGACGACATGGTCTACCTAAAATGGGTGGTGGCGATTGGAACGATGGGATGAATAAGATCGGTATTCAAGGCTTAGGAGAAAGTGTTTGGCTAGGATTCTTCTTCTATGATTTGCTGGAGAGATTTATTCAAATTACTAAACTCTATAATCCAACACTTGATGTTTCTCGTTATCAGGAAGCACGAGAGAAATTAAAGAATCATTTGAATAATGATGCTTGGGATGGTGAATATTACTTAAGAGCTTTCTTTGATAATGGCGAAGCGGTTGGGTCTAAAACAAGTGAAGAATGTAAAATCGACTTAATTTCGCAGAGCTTCTCTTTCCTTTCTGGGGTAGTTCCCGAGGAGAGAAAACAAAGTGTTCTACAGGCAGTTGAACATCAATTAGTCGATAAGAAGACTGGAATTGTTAAACTTCTTACTCCTGCTTTTAAAAATTCTAAAAATTATCCAGGTTATATTATGGATTATCCAGTTGGAGTTAGAGAAAATGGTGGTCAATATACCCATTCTGTAGCTTGGTATATTATGGCTTTACTTAAAGAAAACAAGTTTGATGATGCTTATGAAATCTATCAGATGATAAATCCAATTCAACATTCTAAAACTGATAAAGAAGTAGAGACTTATATGGTAGAGCCATATGTAATCGCTGCTGATATCTATTCTAATCCCGATCATAAAGGACGTGGTGGTTGGACATGGTATACCGGTTCTAGTGGTTGGTTTTACCGAGTAGGATTAGAATATATATGTGGATTTACTCTTCGTGGCAAAGAATTAGAGATTACTCCACATATGCCAACTAAATGGTCAGAAATTAAGATCTGTTATCATTATTTGGATACTGTTTATCAAATTGTGGTATCAAAAGAAGCAACCAAGATAATTGTGGATGGTAAAAAACAAGATAAGATTCTCTTGGTCAACGATGGAAAAACTCACCAAGTAGAAATAGGGGTGGATAAATGAAACTAAATACTACTTACGTAAGAGGTTATAGTTATGTGACTAGTGATGAACAAAAAAAATTAAACAAAATTCAAAAAAGCATAGAAGAAAAGACTTCTATGCTTGATTGGATTGATATGGATACTTGTATATCTAAACAAGAAAAAGATAGAATAAAAAAGGTAGCTAAGCAAATTAGGGAAAAATATCAGCTAGCGATTGTAATTGGGATTGGTGGATCTTACTTAGGCAGTAAAGCGGTTATTGAAAGCTTATCTTCTTACTTTGTTAAGGATAAAGAAACAGAAGTTTTGTTTGCCGGATATCAGCTGTCTTCTTCTTATTTAAAGGAATTACTTCAATATATAGAAGGTAAAGAAGTTTGTTTAGTCGTAATTTCTAAATCCGGTGGGACTTTAGAGCCAGCTGTTAGTTTTGAAGTACTGAAAAATTATTTAAAAGCGAAAACACCTTCTTATTCTGAACATATTTTCGTGATTACCGATAAAGATAGCGGAGTATTACGTAGAGAAGCTCAAGAAGAAGGCTATGTTTCTTTTGAAGTTCCTAAAAATATTGGTGGTAGATATTCTGTTTTGAGTGCGGTTGGCTTATTACCCATTGCGATTAATGGAATTGATATCGATAAGTTATTAAAAGGTGCTAGTAGTATGCGAGATTGCTTTAAAGAAGCTAGTTTGTTAGCATCTATTCGTAACCGATTAGAATATATTGGTAAAAATGTTGAAATGGTAACGATCTACGAAGAAAAACTTACTTCCTTTGCGATGTGGTATCAACAATTATTTGCGGAAACACAAGGAAAAAATCATAAAGGTATTTTACCAGTTGTGAATTCTAATACGACCAATTTACATTCTGTTGGTCAGTATCTTCAAGAAGGAACCAGGAACGTATTCGAAACGGTAATTCGCATCAAGAAGAGTGATGATTTATTTTTGGATAAATATAAGATCGATATGCATGAATTAAATAACTTAGTTGTAGAACAAGTAGCTAAAGCCCATCTTAATGGCGATACCCCAAGTATTATTCTAGAACTTGAAGAATTATCTCCTTATTATCTAGGCCAATTGATTTACTTTTTAGAAATGAGTGCCGCAATTGGTGGCTATTTACTGGATGTTGATCCCTTTGATCAACCTGGAGTAGAAGAGTATAAAAAGTTAGTGAATGAAAAGTTAGGCGAATAAAAAAGGAAAAGAACCTTATTTTCTTGCTTATTGATTAGAGATTGCTTTCTAGAAAAAATATTATATAATAGTGTTAATAAGAAAGGAAAATGCTCTATGAAAAAAACGAGGAAAAAATCTTTTGTCATTGTTGGTATAGTTATATTGGTTATTGTTGTTAGCATAAGTTTATTATTTTTAAATATAAGCGAAAATAACAACGATAAAAAACTAGAATCAGCTAGTGAAGAAATAGAGAAAAAGAAAGAAGAAGTAGAAAATGATAAGGAAATAACTACTGAAGAAGTTCCATCAACTGAGATAATCGAAGAACAACTTCAGGATAATAGTTCTTCTTCATCTAATAACAATACTTCTTCCCATAATTCAGCTACTGATTCTATTGATACTAGTAGTACTAATCATAACAATAACAATAATAGTAGTAGTAATAGTAGTAATTATCATGATTCCAATCCCGTCGTCGCTCCCTCAACACCGCCTATTAAAAGTGAACAGCCTCAAGAAGTTGTTCCTGAGCCAACTTGTACACCAAAGAAATTTTACACAGTTTTTCGCGCTGATTTTGATAGTATGGAAATGTGTCAACAAATAGGAGAACAGTACCAAGATGTATATGGATATTATGGTTATATTTGTGAATATGATATGGATGATTGTGGTACCACCTATTATCAATTAACTATGTTTGATGGAAATGGGAACTATATTGATTACCCAGATATTCCAAAGCCCTAGGGGCTTTTTTCGTTCATGTTTAGTTGTGAAATAAAAGAGTGTAGTATCTCCAAGGC
Organism: uncultured bacterium; assembly: GCA_949296705.1. Taxonomy (GTDB): domain Bacteria; phylum Bacillota_I; class Bacilli_A; order RF39; family UBA660; genus Alloscybalousia. The sequence continues at coordinate 3,557 of CASFOW010000018.1, read as the reverse complement.
GGAGCTTATTTGAAAAACGAGAGTGATTATTATGCGAGAAAGTATAAAAATGAAAACTGAAAATTATAATTTTAAGTTTAGAGCATCAGGATTAATTATTCAAGAAAATAAAATTTTACTAGTTGATATGGATAATAGTGGTTTCCTTTGTTTACCTGGAGGTTATGTAGAATTAGGCGAGACAACAGAAAAAGCAATCGAACGGGAATTATTAGAAGAAGTAGGAAAGAAGTTTACTGTTAGTAAATATTTAGGGGTAGTAGAAAATTATTTTATCAATAAATATTCTAAAAGAATGCATGAGATAGCTTTCTATTATTTAATGATTCCTATAGAAAAAATAGATACTAATTATTTTACTATTATGGAAAATGATAAAAATCATACAATAAAATTAGACTTTAAGTGGATTAATTTAAAAGATATAAATAATTATAATGTTAAACCTAGTTTTCTTAAACAAATTTTAAAAAGTGGAAATCTTGAATTTAATCATTTGGTTTTTAATGAGATAGATAAGGACCTTTAGGTATTAAAATAAACTGAGAATTATTTGAGTATGCAAATGTAGGGTATGCGGAAGCTTTTTTTAGAAATAAGGAAATAATATTTTGCACTAGCTTCCTAAATTAAATTTCAGCTTGTTGTTAAAAAAATAGTTGAGAGAAAAATAATGATGTTCTTTTTTTATAACATAATTTTGTACAGGGTAAGTAATAAGGATTTCCTTTTTTCTTTAATTTGTAGTATACTTAGCAAGTAATCGAAATTTGAAGACATTACAAAAAAAACAGATGAAGGGGATTTTATGTATCGGAATATTGGTTTAAAAAGATTAGAAATCGCAAACGTTGATAATTTTACTAGTAATGTAGGTATTAAGCTTAGGAGGATGATCTTTCCCGCTTTTAAACAAGTTTTGCGCTTGGCGGTAAAACGTAATATTCATTTTGAGGGAGAGTATCCTATTTTAGAAAAGGGTAAACCTTATATTTTTGTAAGTACCCATTCTTTTGACGAAGATATTATCGCCGCGATTGCTTCGCTTGATAGAAATGCTTATATATTGATGGGAACTACAGATCAAATAGAACATAATCCGCAAATGTATGCTGCTTGGTTAAATGGTATGATCTATGTAGATCGTACTGATAAGCAAAATAGACATGATGCTGTTTCCAAAATGGAAAAGGTAATTAATCAGGGAAGTAGCGTACTTATTTTTGCTGAGGGTGGCTATAATAATAGTGAAAATTTACTTTGTTTAGAACCTTTTTCTAGTCCATGGATATTATCTCAAAAGACAGGAGCTCAGGTAGTACCACTTGCTTCTTTTAATAGTTTAAATTCTAATGATATTTATATTCGTTTTGGAAAGCCAATAGATTTATCGATTTACGATAAAAAAGAGGCAAGAATAATGTTACGTGATCAATTAGCTTTATTAGTTTATCCTATTATGGAAGAACACGCGCCAAGAGTAAAACGTTCTGAATTAGGCTCTGATCCACGATTAGATTATATGGAAGAACGTAGACAGGTTTATAAAAAACTTCGGTGGACTCGTGATATTTGGGATGAAGAATTAACACAATATATACCTGAAGAAAAAAGAAAACCGCTAATATTAACTGATCCAGAAGAAAAGAAATACGATTTTAAAGTATATATGAAGAAAAATTGGAATAAATAAGCTAATTTGTTTTTGTAATTATAATTGAAAAATCATTAATGTTGATGTACCACTAAGCTAGTACAATAATAAGCTTTTATTTTTGACACTAAGGTAAGGAAATGTTAAAATGTGTGTATTAAGTGAGGAGTGAAATAATGGAAAATCAAATAGTAAATAACTTAATTATTCACAGTAAAAATTTAATTAATAAAGTTGGAATTTTAGTAAGACGTCCATTACATCCAATTATTCTTAAACAAATGCCTGGAAGAAGAAATTTTGATCTTGTAGTATTAAATGATAAACCTAAAGTTGATGGCCCAGCTTTATATATTGTTAGTCATTCTACACCATATGATGCACCGATTGCCTGTGAGGTAATTCAAGATCATTTCTATGTTTTAGTTGGAAAACAAAAGTTAAAGCTTCTTGATCGGGCATTTTTTCAATTAAATGGTAGGCATTATGTTGATCGATTGGAATCTAAGAGTCAAGAAAAAGTGGCAGATAACATCGTGCGTACCATAAATAATGGAATGAATTATGTTATTTATTCCGAGCAGACATGGTGTACTGAACCTAGTACGCCAATTAATCCTTTACGTAGAGGTTGGGTTGATATTGCGAAAAAGGCACATTGTTTTGTTGTTCCACTAGCATTAGAGTATTATGAATATACGGATAATGTTTGTTATGCTAACTTTGGAGAACCATTTACTGTCGAATGGAATGAAGACAAAATTGCTGTTAATAATCGTTTGGAAGATACTTTGGCAACATTGAAATTTGATATATGGAACCAATTTCCGGTTGGAGAAAGAAGTAAAGTAGATTCTAGTGATTGGGAAAAAATTATAAAGAGACGTCAAGAAGAGTATCCTGAATTAGATCCGGAATTTGAATCTCAATTTGTTATCGGCAGATGCAATAAACCAGAAGTAGTATTAAACTCTGAGCCATTCTTAATTGGTTTACAAAAAGTTGATGAAATTTTAGAACAAAAAAATAAACAATTAATTAAATAGATATTTTCTAAAAAAAGGACATATGGTATACTTTTAATAAGGTAAGGTGAAGTGCTATGCCTAATTTGTATATTCCAGTATGTGCTTTTTTTATTTCTACTTTATTGTTAATTATTTTTTTTGGAAAAAAGCGGTTGAGTAATAAGGAGACAAAGATTTTTTCAGGATTAGTTGTCACTAGTTTTATTGATTCTATCATGATGGTGGCTATTATTACGATTGGATATATTGATGATACGCATTTTAGTTTGTATATATTAAATCGTATTGATTTTATCCAATATTTAGGCTGGTCATGGCTTTTCTTTTTATACATTTATTATATTTCGGTATCCCATAAGAAAAATGGAATGGATAAATATAATAGGGCATTAAAAATTACAAAGATAATTAACATTATCTCATTGGTGTTTATTTTAACTCTTCCTTTATATCTTCATAGTAAAAATGATGTGATGTTTAGTTATGGGCCATCTGTGACTATTTTATATATTTGTTGTGGTATGTATATTCTTTTGTCTTTTGTTGTTACAATATTTAATGCTAAACACATTAAAAGTAAAAAATATTTTCCTATTTTGGCTTTGCTGGTTTTAGGTACTTTGACTCTTGGGATTCGAGCAGTACAACCTGGTTTATTAGTCATTCCTTTTGTGATGGCATATATTAATTTAATTATGTATTTTACGATTGAAAATCCAGATATTAAAATGATCGAGGAGTTAAATGTTGCGAGAACTCATGCTGAAAGAGCGAATCTAGCTAAATCAGAGTTTTTATCTAGTATGTCTCATGAAATTAGAACCCCTTTAAATGCGATTGTTGGTTTTAGTGATTGTATTTTACGAGAAAATGAT
>CASFOW010000017.1 GCA_949296705.1 uncultured bacterium | reverse complement strand
ACTCATCATGAGTTAAGTCTCTAGGAGAATAGAGGTTACTCTATCGATGAAGCAGAAAGCCCAGGAGGTAACGATTGGGAGATGAAAATAAATTTTTATTTTGTTAAAATCTAAATAATATATAGTCTCTTTTGTTTTAGAGAAGTTGATTCAATATTTTCCCACATCAAATAACCCGTATAAAACTCTAACAAACTTGTTAATGTTGGTTTATCGAATAGTGCTAGTGACAATTTTTCTAATAATTCAGGATGCTTTTTTATCATTTCTTGGAAACTATTCTTTACCGATAAAGTTTCATCCTGCTGTGATGGATATTTCTGTATAATATCATTATATTGTGAAAGAATTCTTTGTTCATCAGTCAAATTACAAAAATCATAAACTTCTCTTAAACAAGCCAAATTATCTTTATTTTCTTGAATTAACTTAAATAAATAATTAAACATTTTTATATCAACCATATTATTACTCCTACCTTTATACTATTTATTTCCTTGTACTCATCTTATTTACTATATTATCTTAAGACTTTCCTATTAGGTAAAATAATACAGATTTTATTCTATACTATAAAACTACCATCATTTAATAACTATATACCTATCCTTTTTCTATTAATTATGAATATTTCGATAACGATTAAATAATTCTTTCTGTTTATAATAATTTTCTGAGTTATTTTGATAAATATCAACTTCATTTTCTAGAGCATAAATTAATGAAACAGTACTATACTCTGGTTCTTCTTCATTTATCCACTCTTCTAATTCTGGAATTATCTGTTCGAAAATGGCATTAGAACTCTGTAATCCTTGTAAATATAAGTTCTTCTTATTAATATACTTACGAAACAAACGTAACATTTCTTTTTGATTACATTGATTGATGGCTCTTTTTACTTGAGGAAGAAAAGTATCTTGATAGAAACTTGAAAGTAGTACCTCCATCGGATAAATTAAACCATTCGTTACTTGTATTAATCGTTCTTGTAAATTTTCATCTACTGAATCAGAAAGTTCATCAATATAAGTCAAACAGTTTTCGAATGAAGCAATCATCTGTTTACTCGCATCATCCATCTGAAAGAGTGGGTATTCAAAACCATATCTTTTTAATCCTCTAAAGATATGACTACCATAAGCCATAATATCTACACACTGCATAAAGAAGTCTCTTTCTTTTTGATTAATACAAAAATCATATAATTTTTCTAATTGTTCTAGGGTAAGACGGCGATTAAGATGATCATAGTTCATCAATTCCAATAAATTATCTAACATACTAGCATTAAAATTTATTGTATATAAGCTAAATAAGTTAAATAAGCTACTTTCCTCTTGAAAAAGAACACACATCTCTTGTTTTCCAGTTAAAGTAATATATTCTTTTAATTCCTCTTGCCACATACATATTTCCTTCTTTCTTTTTTCCTATTCTACATATAACTAAAATATTTTTCAAGAAAAAAGATAGGAATTTATATCCCTATACATCTTTATTTTTAGCAGCTTTAAATAAACGATGCCACATTTTATCAGTTGAATAATTTAAAATCCCCACTTTGTAGATTCTTAATCCATATTTAATCGTAAAATATAAGAAAATAATTAAAATGATAATAGAAATCAAACAATCTACAATACCAATCTGACCAATTACCAGTAAAGCTGGAGATAATAGACACGATAAGAATGGTACATAAGACAAAATACGAATAAAAATACTTCCCTCAAACATACCTGCCATAATTGCTAAATAATATCCAACTAAACTAATCATAATAATTGGGGTTTGAATTTGTTGAAAATCTTCCATATTTACCGTCATTGAAGCTAATATTCCAGCCACTAAGGAATATGCTACAAAAGATAGAATCATCAATATCAAAGTAATTGGGATAATATAAACTAATTTATCTACGAATCCAGTTTCTACTAAAGTTTGCCATACTCCTGAAATTTCTGTTGTTATACTACTAGTTATATCTGTTCCTGTTGCTAATAGCTTTCGTAGTAATAATCCCATCCCCCCATAAAGAAGCAATAATATGCCTTGAGTAATCACAAAAACATTACTTGCTAAGACTTTAGAAAAGAAATGAACTTTAGGACTGACATTGGAAATAATAATCTCCATACTTCGAGTTGACTTTTCTTCGTTAATTTCTGTGCCAATCATTTGAACTAAAAATAAAACCAACATAAAAAATGGTAAAATAACGGTTGGAAACACCGTTCCCATAATTAAAGACATATTCTCATCTTCATTTTGAGAAGCATCGTCTAATATAACCCTATCAATCGTAATAGGGGTATTAATTTTTTCTAACTCTTCTAAATCAATATCTGTTAAACTCATAGCTACTTCGGTTTTAGTAGCCGCTAATGCTTGTACTAATAATTGATAAACCATAGTATCTATTTTCTGATCTGAGATTACTTTAGCTCTAAGATAATTATCTTCATCATTAGTGAAAATAATTCCTACTTTATCAGTTTTAGTTATTTCTTTTTCTAATTCTTGTTGATTTCCTGAAAAAATCTTTGTACTTGTTTCAAGTTCTGTTGTTAATAATTGATTATACTCTTCTACATAGTTTTCAAAGCTTTTATTAATATTCGAATAATCTGTCTCATCTAATAAGATAATTTCTGTCTTTTGATTGAAGTTTCCACCAAAAAACAGAATAATACTATCGATATTGATTAACCCTATAATTAAAATTACTAGTAAGACATTAGCAATAATAAACCATTTTGTCTTTATTTTTTTCTTCAAACTTAAGCCTGTTAGATACCAAAACTTACTCGTCATATGCTTCCCCTACTTTCGCAATAAATATTTCGTTTAAGGATGGTTCTTCAACGACAAACTTAGTAATTTTATTTTTGGATACAGCTTTAAATACTCGATCGATATCTGCTTCACTTTCGATTTTTACAATGAAATCCTCTGCTGTTTTTTCTACAGAAACCACGCCTTTAATCTTTTGTAATTCTTTTTTTTCTACCTCACCCCGAATAAAGATATTCTTCTTTTGATATTCTCTTTTTATTTCTTTCAAATAACCCTCGATAACTGGTTTTCCTTTAACTAAGATCATTAACTTTTCACAAAATAACTCGATATGTTCCATTTGATGAGAAGAAAAAATAATCGAACAGCCTTCGTTTTTAAGATCCAAAATAGCACTTTTAAACATCTCTACATTAATTGGATCTAAACCCGTAAATGGTTCATCTAAAATTAACAGACATGGATGATTGATTACAGCTGAAATAAATTGAATTTTCTGTTGATTACCTTTCGATAATTCTTTTATTTTACGATTCTTATATTCTGTAATTTTGAAACGTTCTAACCATTTATCCAATGCTTGTAAAATGTCTTTTTCCTGCATTCCTTTTAATATACCATAGTAAAGAATTTGATCAACAACACTCATCTTAGTCATTAAACTTCTTTCTTCAGTAACGAAACCAATTTTATCGGTAATACTGTAATCAATCTTTTTTCCATCTAAAGTAATTTTCCCCTCAGTTGGTTCTAAAAGCCCCATAATCATTCTAAAAGTTGTCGTTTTACCGGCTCCGTTCGCACCTAATAAACCAAATATCTCCCCATCTTTCACTTCAAACGAAAGATGATCAACAGCTAGGTGATTACCATAATATTTTGTGATATTTTCTACTTTTAACATATGTATCTCCCCTACTTTAATTCTATTTACAAGTAGCTCCTATCTCTTCATACAAAGCTTTTAAATCCTCAGCTTTTACTTTACCATCCTTAATTAATGAAGCATTACTAGTATCAATGGCAAGTAATTGATCGGTATCTATCTTAGCATAATTAATATTAATTTCACTGATTAAGGTATTACCATCAAGCTCAATCTTATAATCATAATATTTAACATCTTTATATAATTCATATGAATCCTCGAGTAATGATTGATAAGCTTTTAAATATTCTTCATTATCAGTAGTAAATTTCTCCGTTGTATGAACAGATTCGACATAGCCATCTTTTTCTACATATTGATATGTTGAATTAGTTTCTACTCCAGTTGTAGCTTCTCCTGTCTTCGTACAAGTTACTGTCGTTTTATCTTTAGAATCAATATCATTATTAGTTTGTCCACAACCACTTAAAGTTAATACTAAGATGCCCAAAACCACAATACTAAATATTCTCTTTTGTATTTTCATTTTTTCCTCCATTTTCCTTCATATTCTCCGTAAAAGAGAAATGTGTTACTTCATGTAACATTACTCATTCATCATATCATAAAATCTTAAAAAGAGCTAGCTAAATAACCAACAAATTACTATAGAAAAACACCTATTAGGCGCTATTCTTCTAAATTTAAATTTTCTAATATTTTAGTTAAAATCAAACTCAATTTCTGTACCTCGTTTTCTAAAGCTACTTCGTGACTAATCCATCCCTTTTGAAACAATTGATTCTTTATTTCTCGGTAAGCATCTTTAGTATCTTCAAACATAATAAAATAATCTTCATATAAATATTCATGAGATGCTTCATTTAAAAACTTAGAATAATCATCAGCTAACTTCTCTTCTAATATTAATGCACTATATAAATAATCACGATCATTTAAGCAATTACTCTCTTTTACTTCAAAATAAGGATTTTTTATTTCTGGATTAATCTTCATTACTTTCCTCCTCTACTCGTCTTTCTCCCTTTATAATAGAAAGGATTAATTGTAAATGATTGTAATGCATCACCATTAAAGCATGAAATAATTCTTTTATTTCTTCATCTTCTACATAATCTAAAAAATGGCATAATTGCCTCCAGAGAATAAGATTTTGATTAAAAGCTTGTTTTAACGAAAAAAGATCTCGAACAGAAATTATCTGTGGTACTGTATCCATACATAATCATCTCCCAATTATATATTGTTCCAACCAACAGAATAAAATTCATTCGAAATCTAACTATCCCTTGATTTCTTTATTTTTTTCATTTTTCGTCTATTATTGGCTCGTTCGATTTTTCTTAATATAGATGTTATTGATTTTAATATTTTATCTCCCATAGGAACAGAAATCGTAATTTTAGGAAAAACCTTAAATAAACGGCCAACAAAGAAATGATAATGAGATAAAAACTCTTTAATTTGTTTATCAATTTCAGAAGTAGAATCTTTTCTTACATGAGTAATTCGGTTACGTAGTTTTCCCATAATAACAAAAGTTAAAATTGTATCAGTAACAAATATACATAAACTAATTAAACTAATTATGAATAAAACGTTATTTGGTATTGATTTTAATACCTCTATTATATAGGGATTTAAAATATAAATAAAGATTAATCCTAAGGCACCAAATAAAACCGTATTTCCTAGACAGACTCTTCCTTCAAGATTAAATCTACGATCAGAATAATCCCACCATCTGGCTTTAAATATTTTTTCCATAAAATAACTAGTCACATATTCTAATACTGAAGCTCCTACGGCTGCTAAAATAAATAAAGTTATGGGATCTTCCTGATAACGAGTTAATAAAAGATAGGCTAATACTCCACCACAACCATAAATTGGACAATAAGGTCCAAGTAAGAATCCTCGGTCTAAAACAATCCTTTTTTCTAAATAGGTAACACATAGACATTCAATCATCCAACCAATAATGGAGTAACATAAAAACAATAAAAATAATAAACATAATGTATGCATCATAAAACCTCTTTTCTTTATCCTACCACATAGAGAGAAAAAAAGAAATATTGAAGTTATTCGTTGATATTATATTTAGGTGCAAAAGTTAAAGTAAGAGTCATTTGCCCCAAGATATATTCCGTTCCCGCTGGAATGCTTTGGCTAGTTACATAACCATCTCCTGTTGTTTGATAATCGATATTGGTATAATTAAGATAAGTAGTAACATCCTTTTTACTCCAAAGAGTCATATCCGGAATAGTATATTTTGTTCCATTAGTGACTAGGAATACCTTAGAACCTTTATTTAAGCTAATATTTTTATTTGGATACTGATTAATGATTCTATCTCCATTTCCTATAGTAATTACGGTTAAACCATTCTTTTCTAATGTAGTTTTAATAGAAGCTACATCTTTATTTTGATAGTTTTCTAGGGTATATACGTTATCTGTAGTAGTAATTGGTTCATCAGCATCATAAATGTGATAATATTTACTGATGTTTTCTACTACTTCTTTGATTACACTAACTAAAGCATTAGGGGTATTAGGACTAGGTCGTTTTAAAGTAGCATAGATAATAATTTCTGGATCTTCTTTGGGAAACATTCCTGCAAAGCCACGAATAACATCACTTTCACCAGTTAAATATCCTGTCCCGTCGGTACTAGAAATCTGTGCAGTTCCGGTTTTAGCAATTAAGCCATACCCTTCCATATTATAAACGCTACCAGTTCCTTCTAAAACAACACTTTCCATCAAGTCTTTAATTTTATCGGTAGTCTCTTTAGAAGCTACTCGTCCAAGTTCAGTTCTAGTATTTTGTTCCACGATATCTCCATCATTATCGACAATTTTATCAACGATATAAGGTTGTAGTAAGATACCATCATTGGCAACTGAAGTTAGGGCTTTGATATTTTGGATAGCGGTTGTCATAATTCCTTGACCGAAACCAGCATTAAAAACTTCGGTTTCGTATTTAAAATTAATTTTACCAGATACTTCTTTAGATAATTCAATTCCAGTCTTACTTCCAAAACCTAACTTTTTATAATAATCCATCAAGGTTTCGCGACTCATATATTTATCAATCAAGGTAACGATCCCTACATTACTAGATAAAGCAAAACCACGATCATAGCTAATAACTCCCCAACCATTTCGGTCGTGATCACCAATTACTGTTCCATCTGTTGTGGTAAAAGTACCAGACTGAAAAGTTTCTTCACCATTATATACCCCTGCTTCCATTGCGGCCATATAAGAAAATATTTTCATAGTACTACCTGGCTCAATTGCAACAGAGATATTGGGATCTAGATAATTAACGATATCTCTTTCATTAGGATCAAAAGAAGGAGTGGTACTAATTCCTAAAATTTTCCCAGTCTTAGCCTCTGCAACGATAATGTTCAATTGTTCAAAATCGTATTTATCATCAGCATTTTCTAAGGCTTGTTCTAGAAAAAATTGAACATTGGAATCGACGGTTAAATGAATATCATCGCCATCTTCTGCTTCTTGAATTTGTTCCTTTGTATTAGCAATTTTATATCCCCGTAGATCTTTCTGGTACTCTTTATACCCATCTGTACCGGTCAATTCATCATTAAAAAGGGATTCGATACCAAGTTCACCAATAATTTTTCCATTTTCATCACTCTTAGCATACCCTAGAGTATAAGATAAAAAATCGCCCTTAGGATAATACCGTTTCTGAGTTTCAATAAAGTCAATACCGTCTAAATTTAAAGCGACAATCTTATCTTTTACTAATTCTGTTAACCCTTTCCCTTTACTACCAAATTCTGTCTGATATGGTGTTTCGCCAGTTGAAGTTTTTCGATTTAGTAAAGCAAGAATATCTTCTTTACTCATATCAATTACCGTCGATAGTTTTTCTGCTGTCGTTTCTTTATCTTTTACGTAGTTCCCCTCACCACGTGACTCAGTTAGATAGGCAATTAAAGTATAAGAATAAACATTCTGAGCAAGAATATCACCGTTTACATCATAAATTGTACCCCTTTTAGCGAGAATTGTCTCGTGTTCTGTTGTCCGGGAAGCAGCAAAATCTTTTAGATTTTTTCCATCTACTTCTGTTGATAATGAGAGTACTCCTGCCCGAATGACCAAGATCACCATAATAATAAAGGTAATTCCTAATACAAAATTAGCTGTTTTAATATTAGGATTTACCACTTTCTTTTTATTTTTTTGCTTTTTCTTCTTATTCTTATCCATTCTATCTATTCATTCCTTATCTTGATACCATTATATCAAGAAGATAAGACTTTTTCTACTAATCCAAAGATTTTTTTTAGGATAATCGTTACAGTTCAGATAGAACATGACAAAAATTAGGTAGAACTATCAAGTTCTATCTATTTTTATGCCTTAACTGTTTTATTACTAAAAACCTCTTTTAAAGAAGAATTTAATGACTTTTTATTTTTAGAACATGTAGATGT
>CASFOW010000016.1 GCA_949296705.1 uncultured bacterium | reverse complement strand
GAATGTAGTTGCTGTGGATATAAAAATGAGAAAGTAAAGGATTTATCAGTTAGAAATTGGATATGCCCAGAATGCGGAAGTTGCCACGATAGAGATATCAATGCTAGTCAAAACATATTATTTGAAGGAATAAAGAGATATATGAAAGAGTTAATTTAGCAAGAAAAAAGAAAGAACAAAGTCTACGGCAGCAACTGTCGGATGTTAAGTCTGTGGAGAATAGAGGTTACTCTATCAATGAAGCAGAAAGCCCGGGAGGTAACGACTGGGAGATGAAAATTTATTTTCATTTTGTTCTGGAACAGAATATGATTAGCCATCATGGTGATGAAGCTAAGAGATTAAAGAAACGTAGGGGATAGAGCTTTCTTTTTTTAATACTCTTTTTTCACTAATCAAATTTTTACTTGATATGTGTCAATGAAATTTTTACTTGATGTGTTTACTTAGTAATAAAATTTTGTTATACTAAGATAGAATAAGGAGCGATTGGCTATGAGAAAGAAAGCGTTTTTTTTAGGCATTATCGGTTTTTTCTTCATTTTGTCAGGTTGTATTTGGGCTGTTTTTAGTTCGTTACAAAAAAATCATGATGAAATGACCAAAAAACAAGAACAGGTCGCATCTTATAGTACTCATTTTCAAGAAGCGGCGGTTGCGGTTCAGAGTGAGAGGACACAGTATATAAAAACTGTAGTTGAAGATATGTTTCACGAATCGGTTGTTACGGACTATACTATTTGGATAGAAGAGATAGATACTTATCGTAGTTTAGTAGATAAAGTAATTGATACCGCAGAACCATTAAAAGATTTATGTATTGGTGAAGAGTATCCAGATAGTAAAACGATTACCAATTGTGATACGTATATTAATAATTATGAGACAGTGATGAATTATTTTGTTAAAGATATTGAAGGATTTAATGCTTTTATAGAAGAATATTTAAGTTTGTATGAGGATACTACTCAGACTATAGTGCCTTATACACTAGATAATAATCGGTATTTTTATTTAGATATCGATGAAGATGGTAGATTTATTGGCAAAGATTAAGAGGTTGTACTATGAAGAAAGGCAAAAAAAATAGAAAGAAGATTCATATTAGTTTAAATGTTCGTAGGGCTTTTTTATTGTTGTTTTCCCTTGGAATTATGGGATTTTCTGTAGGGGCATTTATTTTATATGGTCCTTGGAATTGGGTAAGAGAACGTTTAATTACTACAGCTATGACTACGATGAGTCATCAGTTTTTGGCTACTTGGTTTTTTGATAGTGATTGGATTAGTGAAGTACTTGCCCATAATGTGACAATTGAACCCGATGAAGATACTAATCCTGATTATATTAATATGGATCAAGAAGTTACTGAATATAAATCAAAGTATGATAAGGAAATATTAGAGCGTGAGGAAGGAGCTCCTTATAAAGTAATCGAAGTAAGTGGTACTGGATACAAAGGCTTTTTAGTCGCAATTTATGATCCGTCGAAAGTAAAGATTGGTACGACAACAAAACTTGGAACAACAGGTCAATCGGTGCGAGTAATTGCTCGAAATAATGATGCGATTGTGGCAATCAATGCTAGTGGTTTTTATGATCCGGATTGGAATAGTAATGGGGCGATTCCCCATGGTACGGTAATCAAGGACGGTAAGATTGTCTATGATTATACAGATGCTAAAGTTGGTGGGGGATTTGTTGGTTTTAATGAAGATGATGTATTGATTTTAGCACGTACGGATAAATATTCGGCTATTAATAAATATCATTTGCGTGATGCGATTGAGTTTGGTCCATTTCTTATTGTAAATGGTAAACCTTCCTTTGTAAAAGGTGATGGTGGTTGGGGAATTGCTCCAAGAACCGCAATTGGTCAACGGGAAGATGGTATCGTCTTATTCTTAGTCATAGATGGTAGAGGATATGGCGGTTCATTAGGCTGTGGTATGGTTGAACTTACGGAAATCATGATGAATTATGGAGCAGTTAATGCAGCCAATATGGATGGTGGTTCTTCTAGTGCTTTAATTGTTCGTGATGAAATTATCAATCACCCTACAGCTGGTGGAGACAATGGGTTACGGAATATCCCAACAGCTTGGATTGTTACAGAGTAGATAAGTATAGAGAAGTTTCTTATAAAAAGGAAGAAGCTTTTTCTTTTTTTTTCATTAGTTGTGGTATATAATGATAAGGAAGGATAGTGATAGCATGTATAAGATTATGGATGGAAATGAAGCTTGTAGTACAGTTTCTTATTATTTTACCGAAGTAGCAGGGATTTATCCGATTACACCGGCATCTCCTATGGCAGAGTTAGTAGATAATTGGAGTAGTGAGGGAAAAAAGAATTTCTTTGATCATACCGTTAAAGTAATCGAAATGCAGTCTGAAGCAGGGGCAGCAGGCTTAGTTCATGGTAGCTTACAGTCTGGTTGTTTAACAACGACGTATACGGCTAGTCAGGGATTATTATTGATGATTCCCAATATGTATAAGATGGCAGGAGAATTGTTACCGGCGGTTATTCATGTTGCTTCCCGTAGTATTGCGACTCATGCACTATCGATTTTAGGAGATCATCAAGATATTTATGCAGCTAGGATGACTGGGTTTGCTTTTCTTGCTTCAAGTTCTGTTCAACAAGTGATGGATTTAGCTGGAATTGCCCATTTAGCTGCTATTCATGGTAGAGTTCCTTTTGTTCACTTCTTTGATGGTTTTAGGACTAGTCATGAATTACAGAAAGTTCGTCTTTTAGATATGGATTTTTTAAAAGGACTCCTAGATATGGATGCGGTAAGTGAATTTCGTCATCGTGCTCTTCATCCTGATACGCCAGTAACACGTGGTACTGCTCAGAATGACGATATTTATTTTCAAATGACAGAAGTTAGAAATCGATATTATGAGGCTTTACCAGATATTGTTCATGAATATATGGAAAAAATTAATGATATTACTGGAGAGAACTACCAGCCTTTTCAATATTATGGAGCAAAAAAAGCTACTAAAGTAATTGTTGCGATGGGGTCTGTTTGCGAGACGATTCGTGAAGTGGTTGACTACTTGAATAACCAAGAAGAAGCAGTAGGCTTGATTGAAGTTCATTTATATCGTCCTTTTTCTAAGAAGTATTTTCTTTCAGCATTACCGAAGACAGTTAGAAATATTGCGGTACTTGATCGAACGAAGGAACCAGGTAGTATTGGGGAACCTCTTTATTTAGATGTTGTTGGTGTATTAGAAGATTATCCTATTTCCATTTCGATAGTCGGTGGTAGGTATGGTTTATCTAGTAAGAATACAACTCCTGCGGATATTTATGCGGTTTATCAAATGTTAGGTAGTAAGGATCAATTTCATGGTTTTACAATAGGAATTGTCGATGATGTTACCAACAAGAGTTTAACTCCAGCTGCGATAGATTTAAATCTTTCTCAAGTAGAATTTTTAATTTATGGTTATGGTAGTGACGGAATGGTTAGTGCCGGTAAAGATGTAATGAAGATTACCGGTAACTACAGTAATGCCTATGTTCAAGGATATTTTCAATATGATTCTAAAAAGAGTGGTGGGGTAACGAAGTCTCATTTGCGTTTTAGTAAGAAGCCAATTCATTCTACCTATTATGTGGAACATCCACACTTAGTTATGTGTACTAAAGAATCTTATTTAGATAATTTTAAAATGTTAGATGGTATTTGTGAACGAGGAGTTTTTGTTTTAAATACTGATAAATCTAAAGACGAAATCTTAGATCGGCTTTCTAGTCATGATAAGAAGATTTTGGTAGAAAAAAATATTCAATTTTATATTGTCGATGCGGTAAAAATTGCTAAAGAAGTTGGTTTAGATCATAAAATTAGTTCTATTATGGAAACAATTTTGTTTAAACTTGGTAAATTGATTGATTTTGAATTTGCGAAAGATCATATTAAGAAAGCGATCGAAAAGAAGTTTTCTAAAAAAGCCGGTCATATTGTGGATAAAAATATTCAGGCAATTGATCGGGCATTAGAGACTTTAACTCTCGTTTCTTTGGATGATGTGGATAAATCTTTCGAAGAGGAAGAAAGCCAAATAGAGGAGAACATTTTCCAAGTAATTTCTAGCGGTAGAGGAGATTCGTTAAAAGTTAGTGATTTTATTGAGTATGAAGACGGTACTTTTGATCCAGGATTATCTCGTTTAGAAAAGCGTAGTATTTCGGATATTTCTCCTCGTTTTATTCCTGAAAACTGTATTCAATGCAATATGTGTAGTTTTGTTTGTCCTCATGCAGTTATTCGGCCGTTTTTGTTAAATGAAGAAGAAGTAGAAAATGCGCCTGAATCATTGAAGGCAGATTTATTGGATGTCAATATCAAGGGGGAAAAGTTAAAATATACGATAGGAATATCTTTACCAGACTGTACCGGGTGTGGATTGTGTAGTAATATTTGTCCAGGTAGGAAGAAAGAAAAGGCTTTAGTAATGGATAATATTGAAAAATTGAAACAAACGAAAAAAGATGCCTATGATTATTTGTTTCAACATGTTACTGAGAAAAAGGTTATGCCACTTTCTACGGTTAAAGGTAGTCAGTTTGTAAGACCGCGCTTTGAGTTTAGTGGTGCTTGTGCCGGTTGTGGGGAGACTCCTTATTTGAAATTATTAACGCAATTGTTTGGCGAGAGAATGGTAATTGCTAATGCAACAGGATGTTCTTCTATCTATAGTGCTTCGCTTCCAACGACAGCTTATTCAGTTCCTTGGGCAAATTCTTTATTTGAGGATAATGCAGAATTTGGTTTTGGTATGATGATTGCGGATAAAGCCCGAAAAGAAAAAATTCGCCAGTTAATTGAAGATAATGTTTCTAAACTTGGTGATGAAGAAATTGATATTTATATGAATTATTTGGATGATTTTTCACCAGAACATGCCAAAAACTTATATGAAATTATTGATGATAGCCCTATTTTGGAATTACGGGAATATAAAGATTATATAGAAAAGAAATCTTTCTGGTGTGTCGGTGGTGATGGTTGGGCTTATGATATTGGTTTTGGCGGTATCGATCATGTATTAGCTAGTAAGGAAGATATTAATATTTTGGTGTTAGATACTGAGGTTTATTCGAATACTGGTGGACAATCTTCTAAGTCTTCGAAAGTGGGAAGTGTCGCTAAATTTACGGCTAAAGGTAAGCAAGTAGCGAAGAAGGACTTAGCTAAGATTGCGCTTACTTATCCACATGTTTATGTTGGTAGTATTTCTTTGGGGGCGAATATGCAACACACGGTAAAGACGTTGATAGAAGCAGAAGCTTATCCTGGTCCATCTATTGTATTTGCTTATTCACCTTGTATTGCGCAAGGTATTTTAACGGGAATGTCTTCTTCAATCGAGGAAGAGAAAAAGGCAGTTCAATCGGGGTATTATCCATTATTCCATTATGATCCAACAACACGTAAATTTACACTCGATGCGAAACCGGATTTTGCTCGCTATTATGAATTTATTGCCGGCGAAGACCGTTATCGTATTTTAAAGAAAGTGAATCCAGATAAATACCGGGAATTGTTGGAACAAAATCGGCTTAATGCGATTGAGCGGTTTCGCTATTATGAACAATTAGAAAAACAAAGTGAAGAAGAAGTAGAGGAGTAACTTCTTTTTCATTTGAAAAGGAAAAAAAGAAAGGATGATAAGATGAAAACAGTATTAACTGTAGATAGTGGTATTTGTCCAATTATTCGTCAAGACACCATCATAATTCCTGCTCAGGTAATCTCTAGTTCGATGGATACTTATCGAGATAACGGTAAGGAAATTAGTAATTGGGAAATGTTAGAAAGTGGAAATAAGTATCATACTTCTGCTCCATTATTGGGAGATTTTGAGGAAACATTTCGAAGTTTGTTATCATCAGGAGTAGATGTTGTTCATTTAAGTATGAGTAGTGGAATCAGCGAAGGAAGTGTGAACATTAGTCAATTGGTAGCTGATATTTGTAATAAAGAATATACAAATCAGGTTTATGTAGTTGACAGTTTAACAGGGGCAACGGGCGGAACTTTATTGTATGAAGTAATTTATCAACAACTTTTAACGAGTAATTTGAGTGGGAAGGAATTGTGCGCTGCTTTAGAAATATTAAAGAAAAAAATTCAAACTTCTTTTTATGTTCCGGATGCTAGTGGTTATGTACGGAGTGGTCGTGACCGTTCTTCTTCGCATTTAGTAGATCATGCTCTTTCTTGGAGTGCTCGCTTAGCTAATTTAACTTCTCTTAAATTTAGAGTAGATTTTCATGAAAATGGTGATTTATATTTGAAGAAAATCTTTCGTAGTTCTAGTAAGAATGGGATGCTTCAAATGGTAAAAGATATTGTTAATGATGAAACGATAGAAAATTATGATTTACAGAGGGTAGTCGTTGGTAACTTATATCCGAGGGAAGTGGATATGGATGCGGTTAAGTCTTATCTAGCTCAGTATTTTGAACAGGTGTTAGAACGAGAAATTGGTGCGGTCGTTGCGGCATACGGTTGTCCTGATCTGTGTGGATTAGCCCTTGTTAAGAAATAAATTTTATTTATAAGAAAAGGCCACAATTTGCTTATTCGTTGTGACCTTTTTGGGATAAAAAATAGAGACCGTACCCCCTGGGACGGCCTCCTAAAAAGAATAAAAAGGGGTTGGCTAGTGTGATACTAGCGACCAATTCGCCAATTTCGAATTGGTGAGTCTTATACTAATCGAAATGATTTCATTTGTCAATAGTTTTTTGGAAATTTTTAATTTATTTTTTTGCTAGAGTTTAATAGATTTTTAGTATATCATCGCTAGTAAAGTTTATGGTTTTTTCTTTTCTATTTTTTCAGTTTATGATATAATAGGCAAGGAAACGGAGGGGTAATATGTCCAATGTATCTGTAGTTAAGGGAATTGGTCCTAAGGCAGTTACGCTTCTAAATAAGTTGGGAATTTATACAATAGATGATTTAGTTACCCATTATCCTTTTCGTTATGATGTATTAAAAAGAAGCGACCTTAGTCAAGCTACTGCCGATGAAAAAGTAATTATAGATGGTAAGGTAGAAAGTGTACCTATTTTACTTCGCTTTAAAGCAGGATTAAATAAGCTGAATTTTCGCTTAGTTACTGCTAGTGGTGTGATTGGAGTGTCGATTTTTAATCGTGCTTTTATGAAGAATAACTTAACAATTGGTACTAATATTATTGTGATTGGTAAGTTTGATCGAGCTAAGAATATTTTAACTGCTTCAGATATTAAATTTGGTCTTTTAAATAACCAGGCGAAGATTGAGGCAGTTTATCATTGTACTAATGGTTTAACTAACAAGAACTTATCTACGTATATTAATACCGCTATTTTATTTCATGGTAAAGAAATTAGCGATTATATTCCGAATTATTTACAAGAGAAATATCATTTTTCTAATAAAAGAACAGCTCTGAATATTGTTCATAATCCTCCTACTTTAGAAAAATTAAAAGAAGCTCAAATTCGTTTGAAATATGAAGAATTATTTGCCTTTATGTTTAAGATTAATTATTTGAAGGAACTACATCGTAAGGAAAAGTCTGGGATTGATCGTTCTTTAACAGAAGAGGATTTAAAAAATGTTTTGGCTCTTATTCCTTTTACGTTAACTGGTGATCAGTTAAAGGCTATTCAGGAAATTTTTCATGATTTGAATCAAAATTCGCGTATGAATCGGCTTTTACAAGGTGATGTAGGTAGTGGTAAAACAATAGTTTCTATTGTTGCAATGTATTTAAACTATCTAAGTGGATATCAAAGTGCTTTAATGGCACCTACAGAAATTTTAGCGACACAGCATTATCAGAATATTGTTCAGTTGTTTAGTAAGACCAATATTCGGGTTGAGTTGTTAAAGGGGTCACAGCCAAAAAAAGAAAAATTAGAGGTGTATAAGCGCTTAAAGAACGGGGAAATCGATATGATTATCGGTACGCATGCTTTAATTCAAGATGATGTTATTTATCAAAATTTAGGTTTAGTTGTCACAGATGAGCAACATCGCTTTGGTGTTAATCAACGGGCTTTACTGAATAATAAGGGAGTTATGCCAGATATTTTATATATGAGTGCGACTCCAATTCCTCGTACTTACGCACTTACGATTTATGGAGATATGGATGTTTCTACGATTAAGGAGATGCCTAGGGGGAGAATTCCAGTTAAGACCTTTGTGAAAACGGAAGCGGAGCTTCGTAGTGTGTTAGAAATGATGAATGAAGAGTTGAAGCAGCACCATCAAATTTATGTTATCGCTCCTTTGATTGAAGAAAGTGAGAATTCGGATTTGACCAATGTATTACAACTTAGGGATAAAATGAATTTGGCTTTTGGTTCTCGCTATAAAATTGATATTGTTCATGGAAAAATGGCTAGTGGGGCTAAGGATGCGATTATGGACGAATTTAAAAATAATCGGGTACAGATTTTAATTAGTACTACGGTGATCGAAGTAGGAGTCGATGTTGCCAATGCTACGATGATGGTAATTTTTGATGCTAATCGTTTTGGTCTTTCTACACTTCATCAACTACGTGGACGTGTAGGCCGAAGTAATTTAGAAAGTAAATGTATTTTAATTAGTAATACGGATACTAAACGCCTTGAAGTAATGGAACATACAACAGATGGCTTTGAAATCAGTGAAGAAGATTTTAAATTGCGTGGTCATGGAGATTTGTTTGGTACTAAGCAGAGTGGAGATATGACATTTAAAATTGCTAATTTGAAACAAGATTATAAAATTTTAGTTCAAGCAAAAAAAGATTCTCAAGAATATTTACTTGACACTTCTTATGATGAAGATGAATTAAAAAAATCCTTGATAGATTCTATCAATCATAATTAGAATTTTGTTTGTTTGATGTAAAGGTGTAAAGAATTTACTTTTTTCTTATACGTAGTTTATTGACTTATACTTTTATTTATATTATCATTAAGGTACGTGAAGTGCTACTTCACGTAAAATGGTACTCTTACGGTTTCAATGTGAGAGTAATTCAACCAAAACCCCCTGAAATTCCCCTCGAGAGAGGGGAATACTTTTGTTTATAAGGAATTTTTAACTATTTTGGATTTATCTAGATACCACACTAGATACCAAATATTAGTTTTTAGATACTAAATTATATTTTTATTTAAGTTTATTTAAATACCTAGATTTAAATTATCTATGGTATTTTTTGCATCAGTTAGATTATTTGGAAACATATGAGCATAGGTATCTAATGTTTCTTTAGTACTAGCGTGTCCTAAATATTTTGATACAGTTGTTACAGGTTGACCAGTATTTATTAGTAAAGAAGCACAACTATGTCTAAAAGAGTGTAGTGGAATTCTTCGAATATCTGCATTTTTGGCAATTCTACCATTAATTCTAGACATCATTCCAAAAGTTAATGGATCATGTTCTCCGAAGATAAACCATTTGTCATTGAAGCCATAGTACTTCTTTTTTTCATTGTATAAATTTACTAAATCATTATATAAAACTTCGGTAAGTGGTAAAGTTCTAATGCTTTTAGATGTTTTAGGTGGTGTTAATTCATAATACTTTTGACTATCTTTAACGCTATTAGCTTGTTTAGTAATAGATACTAACTTATTATTCTAATCTATATCAGACCATTGAAGTCCACGACATTCACCACGACGTAATCCACAATAATATAACATTTCAAACATTGCTTTATCATTTAGATTAGTAGTTCCTGTTATATATTTTTGAAATTCTTCAAAAGTGTAAACATCTTTTTCTTTTTTCATTTCATTAGGGTCTTTAAAGAACTCTATTTTTTTATAAAATTTCATTAAATTGATATCATACATTTTCATTCCCCAATTAAGAATAATTTTAAGAAATTTTTGAACATCATTTCTAGTAGAACATTTAATAGGTTTATTCCATAAATCTTGTTGGAATTTATGATATAAGTTTCCATCCATATCTTTTAATTTAACATTTTCAAAATCAGTAAAATACCTTCTTCTTTTTAAATATGTTTCCATTGTTCTTCTTCGAACTTTATTTTTTTGAGATTCGATATATTGGTCAGTTAGTGTACCAAATGTCATATCCATATCTCCACCAAATTCAACTTTACTATTTAAAAACTCTCTTTCGGCGTTCATTGCATCTAATTTAGTTTTATATGCTTTAGAAAAACTTTTTTTCCATTTTCCGTTTTTATCTTTTTCATTCCAATAATATTTATATTTACGACCATCTTTAGTCCATTGATTTTTTGGTAATTTATATATTCCCATATTTCATTCCTCCTTTTTGTTGGGATTTATAAATATACCAGTTCGTAACAATTATATTTTATCATACAAACTACGAATATTTATAATCATCTCTCAAAATCATCTTTAGATTTTGAATGTTTCTTTAAATAACTATTAGTTTTATCAATAGCAAAATCTATATCATTTGCTTCATACCAAGTATATGGTATATGAAGAATATCAAATATTTTAGAAGTTAGTGAGAATATTTTCTTTTGAATTTTCTTTTTAAACATCTTAAATTCATTAGTTATTTCTTCAAATTTATTTTTCCATATATTTATTTCATTATCTTTTTCACTAATAATTTTCTTTTGACTATCAATAATTCTATTTTGTTCTTTATAAGTTCTACCTGATTTAAAGTCATTAACTTCTTTAGTTAGAAGTTTAATTTCTAAATCCTTTTTAATATTATCTTCAGCAAGTTCTTTTGAGTAAGTAGATAGATTATCTATATCTTCATCTTTATATTGCTTTAAAATACCTTTTTTAATAGGATTTAAGATATCTTTTGATGTTTCTTTATCAACTTTATCAATAAATCTATTCTCGGCTTTATTTGCCTCTTTTAATAGCTCATTTTCTTTTCTTATTTCTTTATTTAAAGCATTTAATTCAATTTGCTGTTTCATAGCATTAGTTAGATGAGTTTTATCTCCACCAATTTCACCTCTAAATAAGTTATAACCTTTTGACTTAATAAATTCGTTATAATCGTCTTGGAGTAGAGTATAAGAAGCGTTGCCACCTTTTTGTTTCCAAAATTGATCTGAATTTAGAAATTTACCTTTAACTGTTTCATATATATTATTTCCATTTTCATCTTTCTTTTGAATTGGTACTAATTTCTTTTCTCCTTTTTTATTAGTTATTTCATGTTTTAATTGATGACCATTTTCATCAAGTTCAAATACTTTTCTCTTAACTTCATTAACTACTGGAGTAAAATATATATGCATATGTGGAGTAGATTCATCAAGATGTATTGCTGCATATCTTATATTTTCACTACCTACATATTCTTTAATAAAATTTAAACTTTCATCAAAGAACATTTTTATTTCAGCTGGTAAATTATGATTTTCATCTATAACTACGTGTCTAATAGGTTGACCTGCATTATCTCCAGTTTTATAAACTTCTCCAGTATCTTTAAATTCCATTCCGTAATGTTCAAAGAATTCTTGACCACTTGTTATGATTAAACCATTCAATACTTTTGTACTTTTTTTATTTGGATTATAGTTTATATTGTTAGAATAAAGATAATCATATGTAGAACTTGCTAGAGTAGATCCATCATAATTTATTAATTCTATATTATATGGAGTTCTAGTACTATCATATTTACCAGAACCTTTTCTTTCCTTTAATTCTTTATCTAGTCCACCAATATCTGATGCTTTAAACTTTTCTAATCGTAGTGCTTGTTTTCCTGAGTACATTTATTTTGACCTCCTTTCAATGCTTGTTTTAAAATAATACTCTATCTCACTAGGGCATAACATATGCCCAACCGTGAGCTAAGGAATATTCCTTAGAATCCTTTATGCTTGTAATAGCTAGAGCCAATACCTAATAAATAGGTAAAGGCATCCTCTATTACAAGATTAATTAAACGATATACTATATCATTTAATTAATGGATAATGAATTCACTATCGCCACTTCCAACCTTACAGGTCAGAACGTATTATCAGACATGTCCGATAACACGTTTTATCGGACTTTTCGTGTTATCGGGCAAAATTGATTTTTCCCCTTATAAAACAATATTTATAGTTAATAATTTGTCTGATAATATTTTCTGACTATCAATAGGAAATATTGTTAAAATTAGTAAATTTATCAATTATAATCGCGAAATTATGCTTTGT
>CASFOW010000015.1 GCA_949296705.1 uncultured bacterium | reverse complement strand
TATTTTTGTAATCATTTTCTAATTTTTGTGATATACTCATATTAACAACGACCTACCTTGTATTTTTCTATTTATTAATAAGTTTAGGTCGTTGTTTTTATTTTGTCAAATTGTAAGATTTATTTTTGAAAAATCCCTTATATCTTCGCTAGTTAAATGACCGATTAATAAACTGGAAGTAAAATCGTGCTTTTTTTTATTAGTTAATACTTGATTCTCGTCATAGTTGGCGTAGCAATAGCGACAAAAATGAGAACAACTATTATAGCTCCCAATATCAACCATATCAATGCAAGTACAGTTTTCTCTAGTTTTATTATGTTGATACTTCTTATGATTATTTAATAGCTTTTGAATGCTTTCTTCTGGAGTACAAGGCATCTTTTGAAAACCAAATTTTTCTAACGATAGATTTTCTGCACAGGTTGTAATTACTAAGTGATTTTTGGCTGCTACCTTTCCCATAAAAGAAGCTAATTCTGTTATTTTTTCTTTAGTTAATGGATCCATATTTAGAATTTTTCTATTCTTCAATGTATTTCTTTTCAGATCGACAAAGCTAATTATGATACGGTTAGCATATCCATTTATTTCTCTACATAACCTAGTAAACATTTTTTTGTGGTAATCCATGTTATACTTGGGACTAATAAAAATAGGGTCATAGCGAATAATCACTCTGTCTTTTCCTATTTCTTGTGATATCTTTTTCACAATTTCAATAGTTTTTTTCTTATTTGGTACAAATGGCTCTATATCTTTTAAATAAGGTGTTATAGTAACATGGAGTATAAATGGATATGGGATTTTGTCCATATTTTTAGATAATGGTTCAGGATTTTTCGTGCAAAAAACAATTGCCTCTATATGCTCTTTATCTAAAATAATTCTACTTACTTGTTTGGGGTAAAAAGGATTTCTAACATCAACAAACCCTTCCTGCAAGCGATTACAAAACCAATCCATGTGAAAGGCAACTATATCACATCTTTCACTTACACTTAGTATCATTGCTATACCTCTTA
This sequence comes from uncultured bacterium, assembly GCA_949296705.1. GTDB lineage: Bacteria > Bacillota_I > Bacilli_A > RF39 > UBA660 > Alloscybalousia. The sequence continues at coordinate 5,219 of CASFOW010000015.1, read as the reverse complement.
TCTATTATTTTGGCTACCTATTACAGTAGTACTCAATCGAATATTGTTTGAGTTACTGCTTTTATTTAATAGTTTCAAAGCTCTTTTTCTTCATCATAAAGCTTTTTTGTTCAAATTACATATTTTTAGTTTTATCATCAATAAAATTACCCTATTTTTTGTTATTCGCTAAATAGGTAGGAGTTCTTTCTCCTTGAAAATCATTATATAAAACTCCTATATCTACGTCAATTAATTTCAGGGTAATTGCAAAATTTTCTATTTTTATTTTCTATACCTTTCCGTATTTATACATTTTAACTTTTTGTAAAGCAAATTTCTATATATAAAAATAACAAAGATACTTTCTCGGCTTGTATCCGTTTGCACTCGTAAAAAATGATATTATATGATTATAATTGGGGGCCGGAACATCTAATCATGTATATATGTAGTTATTTTATCAAATTTTTGCTATAAAAAGTTCAAAAAATAATTGAATAATTAGAATTAGATAAAAATCATAGGCCTCACGATAGTCGTCATACTTTCGCAACCGTGATGGATAGAACTCCCGCTAACAAACTATACATCAAAAGAATATTAGGCCACGCTAGTAAAGATATAACGGATAAAGTATATACTCATAAAGATGTAGAAGAACTCATTGAGGCGGTTAATTACCTCAAATGAGTTCTTTTTTTTATTGATGCCGTGTTGCCTACCTGTTGCCTACCTGTTGCCTACCGACTAAATTTAATGGTGTTTAGCCATAGTCTTAAACAATAGAAAAACCTTATAAACACTGAGTTTACAAGGTTTCTTGTGGTACGAATATATCCATTTTGATTAACGTTTTGAGAATTGTGGAGCACGACGAGCTTTTTTCAATCCTGGTTTCTTACGTTCTTTCTTACGAGCATCTCTAGTGATGAATCCAGCTGGCTTTAGAATTTTGCGGAAACTATTTTCTGAATCCTTAGCTGTTGTTTCATCATATTGTAATAATGCTCTTGTAATTCCTAAACGAATAGCCCCAGTTTGTCCAGAGAATCCTCCACCTGATACAGAAACTTCAACATCAAATATATCTTTTGTATTTGTCGCAACTAATGGTTGTTGTAAATCCATGATTAACGTTTCATAAGGTAGGTAATCATGAACATCTCTTCCATTAACGGTAATTTTTCCATTTCCTGATACTAATCTTACTCTAGCTACACTAGTTTTTCTTCTTCCAGTACCAGTATAAATTTTATTCTTTGCCATAATTTATCCTCCTTATTAAAGTTCAATCACAGTAGGCTTTTGAGCCATATGTGGATGATTTTCTCCTTCATATACAAATAACTTCTTATACATTTGACGTCCTAATCTGTTGTGTGGTAGCATTCCTTTTATAGCTCTTTCCATCATTTCAACAGGATATTTTTCTTTCATTTCTTTAGCTGTTCTTTCTCTTAATCCACCTGGATACATAGAATGATTGTAATACATTTTCTTGTCTAACTTATTTCCTGTTAATTTAGTCTCTTTAGCGTTAATAATAATGATATAATCACCACAATCAATATGTGGCGTGTAAGTAGGTTTATGTTTACCTCTTAACATATGTGCAGCTTTTGCAGCTACTCTTCCTAGTGGTTGATCTTTGGCATCAATAACATACCATTTTCTATCCACCGTTTCTTTTGTTTGCATGAAACTTGTCATATATATTCTCCTTTTACTTTTCCCTTCTCACTTATATTTTCCCAGGACATAAGCAAGAAATTGGAATATATAAAATGTACCAGTTAAAATTATATTATAAATGGATGTCAAAGTCAATAAAATGTTTACTTTTCTCTATCTTTTGGCTTGACTTTTTACTTTTGGCTAGCAATAATAAGCGATTAGCCTACTGATTAAATTTAGACTGTTATTAAATAATTTTAGTTGTTTATTCCAGGTGACTTGTTCTGTAATTGTATTTCCTTTAAAAGTGATAATCCTTTTAGCCAATAATTCTAACTTTTCCCTTGTATTTTCCAGTTTAGTACCACACTTTCTTTAAATATAGTCCGGCAGCTGGAGCTGTTTTAACCGCTTTTTGACGACTCCTAGCTTCTAACAAAATATTTACTTCTTCGACTTCTTTTTTGCCATTACCAATCGCTAATAATAGCCCTACCATATTTCTTACTTGGTATTTCATAAAGCCATCTGCTTGAAAATGGATTTCAATAATCTTTCCTTTTTGGTTAAAAGATGTTTTATAAATCGTTCTCGTCTTATTTTTACGTGTATCTTCACTCGAGACGAAAGAAGTAAAATCATGAGTTCCCTCAAATAATTTTAAGGCTTCTTTCATCTTTTCTACTTTCAATTCTTGGTTGTATTGGTAGACGTAATTTCTTTCTAATGGATTATATTCTCCTGTATTAATTCTATAGATATACTCTTTTTTCTTGGCTAAAAACCGAGCATGGAAATCTTCGCTTACTCTTTTTACACTGATGATGTGGATATCTGGCGGTAAATTAGAGTTTAAGCCCCTTTTAATTTTATCTACGGGGATTTCGATATCTAAATCAAAATGGGCAACTTGAGCTAAAGCATGTACCCCTTTATCTGTACGTCCAGATGATGAGACTGTTGTTTTTTGCTTTCTATTTAAATAACTAACTGCATCTTCGAGGCACTCCTGAACTGTTCTACCACCTGGTTGGATTTGATAACCATTAAAATTGGTACCATCATAAGAAAAAATAATTTTATATCTCATTTTATCCTCCATAGATTATGGCAAATATCAATACCGCTATATGAAATAACAAATAGTTCGTATCCCATTTTTCCCAACTTGGACGTTCAATATAAGTACGTTTACTCGTATAGTTGTAAAATCTAAGTTCATTAATTTCCATTAGATCATGAATTTCGTGTTTTGTCTTGGCAAGTGCTTTCTTTAAGGAAAAACGAAGATAGAAAAAGTCCTTTTCAATCGCATAATCTTCTCGTAAATTATCAAGAAGCTTCATATTCTTTTTTAAGTAACGGAAGAAATAAATAATATAAAGAATATGATAAGTAATCTTTTTACTTTGAAACTTGTACAAAGTTACTTCTAAAATGTATCGTAATTCTGAAGAATCTGTTACCTTCTTAATTAACATGATATATTCGATAAAGATGATGAATTTAGTTATCCCCAATAACTGTGGATAAAAAGTAGCTAAGATAGAAAGAAGTACACCTAATATGCCTATTTTAGAAATAAATTTAAATTCTAAAGCTAAAAAACATAAAACAATGCTAATTAATACAATTAAAGCTGGAGAGTCTAAGAAGAATAAAGAGATAATCACTAACAGCGATGAGATTAATTTACTGATAATATTTACTTCATAAAGAAGAGAGTCTTTCTTAAACATGTTTATACACATCCTTTATTAAATCTCTAATATCTTTATGAAAAGATAGTTTAACGTTTTTCTCTCTAGCCTTAGCGGTAAAAGCAACTAAATCCGGAATTTCAATATCATTATATACAAGGAAATCAACATCTTGATAGATTTTTTCTGTCTCATCAGCAGCAATAATTCTCGTTTTTTTGATGACCACTAAGTCATCTGTTAATTCGTATAGTATATTACTATCATTACTAGCGATAATTACAGTTTTATGGTAGCGTTCTTTCAATAGTTTGATTAACTTAATTAACTTCTTTTTATTGGTGTAATCTAGTTCAACAAATGGTTCATCAAAGATAACAATATTCGGATTATATAACAAGCTGATCGCAACTTGAATCAATTTTTGTTCACCTGTTGATAATTTGAAGATATCTTTTTCTAAGTATTTTTCATTTAGACCGACAATTTGAAGAGAATCTTTCATTTTTTTAATAATGTTTTTGCTTTTATAGTTTAGGCGACCAACAAGAAATTCCATTTCTTCCTTTACGGTAGCCGTAAAGAACTGTTCTTCTGGATTTTGACGGATTAAACAGACAGTCCGTCTTAGTTCAATTAAATTATCATCATTGATTTCTTGATTTCCAATTTTAATTTCACCATAACTAGGAAAAGTAATCGAATTAATTAATTCAATCAATAAGGTTTTATTATCCCCAGTTATTCCGGTAATCATATTGTTTCTAATCTTTAGATTTACTTTTTCTAGGATCTTTCTATTTTTATAGCGGTAGCCCACGTTTTTAAAAATTATTTCCATAACGTGTCCACCATCCTATCCATATCGGTAATCTCATCATCTAGTAATTCATAAAATTCTAATTTCAAAGATAAATCAATCATAAAGGGTAATTCTAAGCCGACGCGATTTAGAATTTTTTCTTCACGTAGAACACTACTTGGCTTACCTTCCATGATGATTTCTCCATTATTTAATACGTAAGTATAATCACTAGAAATAATTTCATTGAGATTCGTTGTTGTTAAGATTACGGTTAGTTTATCTTGTTCGATTCTTTCACTCAAGATTTTTTGAATTTTTTGTTTAGTCTTTTTATTCATCATCGAAAATGCATTATCTAAAAGTAGTACTTTAGGATCATGTAGAAGGGCAATGGCAATTAACAATTCTTGTTTTTCAGAATTAGTCAAGTTTTCGATTTTACGATCTAGAAATTTCGTAATACCGAACTCTTTAGCTATTTCTAAAATCTTCTCTTCAATCTTAGGTACTGGGATATTTAAATTTTCTAAAGGGAAGGCCATCTCTTTATAGACATTATCGAATAAGAATTTATTGTCTACACCAGAAAACACCACGCCAAAAAATCTAGAATTATCATGGATTCTAGCATGATTTACATAAGCATATCCAGCAACAATCGAATCTTTACTATTTAGGATACCGCAAATTAATTTCATTAGAGTTGTTTTTCCACTTTTATTGTTTCCGATAATGGTTATGTATTTACCCTCTTCTATTTCTAGCGATAGCCCATGAAATAACGGTTTTTCTGGATAGCTAAAGGTAAGATTATTAATTTCTAGTATCTTAGACATTAGCCCCACCTCAATCGCTTAACTATTATACTAAAAGTGCTGTAAAAATTCAAGAAAAATTCATGTTAGATGTTCTTTTTACGTAACAGTTCAGACCTTAAATAAAAAATTATGCACAATTGAATAAAATAGGTATTGAAAAATAAGGGTTTTATGGACTCTTGTTTTTACTTTATCCACAGATTTAAGAAATCGCTTCAAAACTATTGATTTATAAATGAT